>CAZZZX010000058.1:0-10502 GCA_964658585.1 uncultured Novosphingobium sp. | reverse complement strand
AAGGTGCTGTCGTGTTTCGGGTCGCAACCGATCTGCAGCACGCGCTTGCCGAGCAGCGATAGCGCGGCGGACAGGTTGGAGGAGGTGGTCGACTTGCCGATCCCGCCCTTGCCGTACACCGCGAACACCTTGGCGTTGCCGATGCGATCAGCCGGGTCGAGGCGGACCTGGACGCTGCCTTCCCCGTCTTTTCCGGGACCGTCTTTGATCGGGTCGTGAAGCGCCATCGTCTTTATCCTTACTATGCCGCTACCGCCGTGACGCCCTCGAGCGCGTCCTCGATCTCGTCGCTGGCGGCGTGGAGCGCGGCGAGGGTCGCCGCGTCGGGAGTCCAGAAATCGCGCTCGCTCGCCTCGATCAGGCGGCCCGCGACCCGCGCCGCTGCGCGCGGATTGAGCGCGGCGATCCGCGCGCGCATTTCGGGGTCGAGTACATAGGTGTCGCTGATCCGCTGATAGACCCAGGGATCGACCTCGCCGGTCGTCGCCGACCAGCCCATCGTATTGGTGACGTGGCTCTCGATGTTGCGGACGCCTTCGAAGCCATGCTTGAGCATCCCCTCGTACCACAGCGGGTTGAGCATCCGCGTCCGCGTCTCGAGATCGACCTGCTCGCCGAGCGTGCGCACCTTGGTGGCGCCCTGCGTCGCATCGACGATGTAGATCGGCGCGGCGCTGCCCCGGGCGCGGGTGATCGAACGGCTGATCCCGCCGAGCGCATCGACGTAATGATCGATGTCGGTGACACCGAGCTCGACCGAGTCGAGGTTCTGATAGGCGAGATCGACGCCGGCGAGCGCGGTCTTGAACAGCTCGGCCTGGCGCGCGGGTGTACCGCTGCGGCCATAGGCATAGCCCTTTTGCCGCTCGAACACCTCGGCGATCTCGTCGGGGTCGGTCCAGGCGCCGTCGTCGATCAGCATGTTGACGTTGGCGCCGTAGGAGCCTTCCGCGTTGGAGAAGACGCGCAGCGCGGCGGTTTCGAGATCGCAGTGATGCTTGTCGGCGTGCGCGAGGCTGTGCTTGCGGACGAAGTTCCGATCGAGCGGCTCGTCGGCGGACGCGGCCAGCCAGGCGGCTTCGGCGATCATCCGGGTCTGCAGCGGCAGCAGGTCGCGGAAGATGCCGGACAGCGTGACGATCACGTCGATCCGCGGCCGGCCGAGTTCCGCGGGCGGGATCAGCTCGGCACCGGCGAGCCGGCCGTAATCGTCGAAACGCGGCCGCGCGCCGATCAGCGCCAGCGCCTGCGCGATCTGGGTGCCCTCCGACTTGAGATTGTCCGTGCCCCACAGCACCATCGCCAGCGTCTCGGGGAAGGCGGCGCCGGTCGCGACGTGCCGCGCGATCAACTCGTCCGCCTGTCGCCCGCCCTGGTCGCACGCGAAGGCGCCGGGGATGCGGAACGGGTCGAAGCCGTGGATATTGCGCCCGGTCGGCAGCATCTTGGGGTTGCGCAGCACGTCGCCGCCGGGTGCGGGGCGGACGAACCCGGCATCGAGCGCGTGGATCAGCGCATCGAGTTCGCCGTTCGCGGTCGTCAGGTCGCTTTCGGCGCCTGCGGCGATCATCTGCGCGCGGGTATCCTCCGACATCGGCGACCCGAGGACGTGGAGGCCATGCGGAATCAGCTCGCGCTCGAGTTCATAGAGGCGGGCGGTGAGTTTGGCGATGTCGGCCGCATCGAGATCGAGCGCCTCGGCCGAAGCGACGATCATCGGTGCGAGCGCCCCGCGCTCGTCTTCGGACGGCGAAGACCGCCAGCGTTCGAGCAGCGCCTTGAGATCGTTCAGCCCCTTGTACAGCCCGGCCTGCGCCAGCGGCGGGGTCAGATAGCTGATGAGCGTCGCACCCGAGCGGCGCTTGGCGATCAATCCTTCGGACGGATTGTTGGCCGCGTAGAGATAGAAATTGGGGAGGTCGCCGATCAGCCGCTCGGGCCAGCAATCGCCGGACAGGCCGGCCTGCTTGCCCGGCATGAACTCGAGCGCGCCGTGCGTGCCGAAATGCAGCACCGCGTCCGCGGCGAAATCCTCGCGCAGCCAGCGGTAAAAGGCGCTGAACGCGTGGGTCGGGGTAAAGCGGCCCTCGAACAGCAGCCGCATCGGATCGCCCTCGTAGCCGAAGGCGGGCTGGATGCCGACGAAGACATTGCCGAACCGCGCGCCCAGCACATGGATGCTGCCGCCGTCGCTCTGCTGCCTGCCCGGTGCCGGGCCCCATTGCGCCTCGATCGCCGCGAGATGCGGTTCGCGACGGACATGGTCGTCGGCGGGAATACGCGCATGGACGTTGGCGTCGGTGCCGTAGCGCGCGGCGTTGCCGTGCAGCACGGCCTCACGCAACGCATCGACATCGGCGGGCACCTCGGTCTGATAGCCCTCGGTTGCGAGCCTGCTCAGTGTCGCATGAAGCGATTCCCACACCGCGAGATGCGCGGCGGTGCCGGTGGCGCCGGCATTGGGCGGAAAGTTGAACAGCACGATCGCGAGCCGCCGCGCGGCACGCTCGGAACGGCGGAGCGCGACCAGCCTGGCGACCTTGGCAGCGAGCGCCTCGGCGCGCTCGGGGCACGATTGCATCTCGCGGGCGAGGCCCGAGACCGGGAAGGTGCAGCGCCGTCCGCACCCGGTGCAGGGCTCGCCCGATCCGTCCGCCCGCCCGCCGAACACGCTGGGCACGATCGCGCCGTCGAGTTCCGGGATCGCGACCATCATCGTCGCCTCGATCGGCAGCAGGCCCTGGCGGCTCGCGCCCCATTGCTGGAGCGACTGGAACTCGATCGGATGCGCCGCGACATAGGGCACGTCGAGTTGCGCGAGCGTCGCCTCGGCCGCATCGGCATCGTTGTAGGCCGGGCCACCGACGAGGCTGAATCCGGTCAGCGAGACCACCGCATCGACCGTCGTCCTGCCGTCCTTGCGGAAGAAGGCGTCGATCGCCGGACGTGAATCGAGCCCGCTGGCGAAGGCCGGGATCACGCGCAGCCCCTTGGCCTCCATCGCCGCGATCACGCCGTCATAATGGCCGGTATCGCGCCCGAGCAGGTAGGACCGCAGCATCAGCAGACCGACCGTGCCCTTGTCGCCCGTCGTCCGGGGGAGCGCCTCGATGCGGCTGGCCATGCGCCCCGATAGCGCCGGGTGATAGACGCCGACATCCGGATAGTTCTGCGGCGTCTCGGCGCGTGTCTCGTGCCCGGCGTAGCGATTGGCAAGTGCGCGGATCATGTTGACGACATTGTCGTCGCTGCCCGCCAGCCAATATTGCAGCGTCAGGAAATAGGCGCGGACATCCTGCGCGGTGCCGGGGATGAAGCGCAGGATCTTGGGAAGGCGGCGCAGCATCTTCAGCTGTCCCGCGCCCGACGATCCGCCCGGCTTGGACGATCCGCGCAGCCGCTTGAGCAGCGCGAGCGGCCCGGTGGCGGGCTTGTCCATCCGATAGTCGCCGAGCCGGGTCAGCTTGACGATCTCGCTGCCCGACATCAGGCCGAGCATCGCCGCGCAATCCTCGCGCCGTGCGGCCAGCGCGGGCAGGACGGCGCGGATATGGTCGTCGAGGAACAGCATCGTCGCGATGACGATGTCGCCGCGGCCGATGTCGGCGATGCAGCGATCGAGCGATCCCGCGTCACGGTCCCAGTCGGCGGCAGCGTGGAAGCCGATCGTGATCGCCGATCCGTCCTTGGCGAGCCGCGCCGCAGCGCGTTCGACGGCACCCGACAGGTGATTGTCGAGCGTGACGATCACGACGTGGAGAGGCGCGTTACCGGGCATAATGCGCCTTCGCATCGTAGAGCGTGTCGAGCGTGATCGTCGCACGGCCCTGTTCGGCGGCGAACCGCTCGGTGTTGCGCCGCGCCTTGCCGCGCACGAAGAAGGGAATCTTGAGAAGCTCGCGTTCGGCCTCGGCGGACCAGAAATCCTGTCCGCGTGCGGCGGGGGGAACGCGGCCGTCCGCGGGACGGTGGAGGGGAATCACCGCGGCGGCATCGCTGCCTGCGGGCTGCCTGCCATCGCCGACGGTCTCGGCGGTCTCCGATGCCGTCCCGAGGACAAGCTGGCCGTGTCCCAGGTGACTGGCGCCGCTGGCATCCGAAAACTCGAAATCGTCGCGGAACATCGTCAGCAGATGTTCCTCCAGCCCCATCACCAGCGGATGGACCCAGGTGTCGAACAGCACGTTCGCGCCCTCGAAACCCATCTGCGGGCTGTAGCGCGCGGGGAAATCCTGCACATGCACCGGCGCCGAGATCACCGCGCAGGGAATGCGCAGCCGCTTGGCGATGTGCCGCTCCATCTGCGTGCCGAGCACCAGTTCGGGTTGGAGCGCGGCGATCGCGTCCTCGACCGCGAGATAGTCGTCGGTGACCAGCGGCTCGACGCCGTAGAGCTTGGCCGCCTCGCGCACGTCGCGCGCGAATTCGCGGTTGTAGCAGCCGAGGCCGACGACCTCGAACCCCAGCTCGTCGCGCGCCACGCGCGCGGCGGCGACCGCGTGGGTCGCATCGCCGAAGATGAAGACGCGCTTTCCGGTGAGGTAGGTCGAATCGACCGACCGGCTCCACCAGGGCATGTTCGAGGTATCGAGCGCGGCGCTCGCGTCGATGCCGGCGAGGGTCGCGACCTCGACGATGAAGTCGCGCGTCGCGCCGTGGCCGATCGGCACGGTGCGCGCGGTCTTCTGACCGAAGGTCTTGTCCAGCCAGCGGCAGGTCGCGTCGGCGATTTCCGGATAGAGGCAGATGTTGAAATCCGCCTCGCCGAGCCGCGCCAGATCGGCGGGCGATGCGCCGAGCGGTGCCGTCACGGCGACGTCGATACCCAGCGTAGCGAGCAGTCGCGTCACCTCGATCACGTCGTCGCGGTGACGGAAACCGAGTGCAGTCGGCCCCAGCAGGTTGGCGCGGGGACGACGGCCTTCGCGCGGCGCGGGCCGCGCGGCCTGGTCGGCCAGCCTGCGGACGAGCTGATAGAAGGTCTCCGACGCCCCCCAATTCTCCTTGCGCTGATAGCTCGGCAGCTCGAGCGCGACGACCGGGCAGGGCAGGCGCATCGCCTCGGCGAGGCCGGCGGGATCGTCCTGGATCAGCTCCGCGGTGCACGACGCGCCGACCAGCATCGCCTGCGGCCGGAAGCGCGCATAGGCGTCGCGCGCGGCGCGCTGGAACAGTTCGGCGGTGTCCTTGCCGAGATCGCGCGCCTGGAACGTCGTGTAGGTCACCGGCGGCCGCTTGGCCGCGCGCTCGATCATCGTGAACAGCAGGTCGGCATAGGTATCGCCCTGCGGCGCGTGGAGGACGTAGTGGACACCCTCCATCGCGGTCGCGATCCGCATCGCGCCGACATGAGGTGGTCCCTCGTAGGTCCAGACCGTGAGCTGCATCAGACCCTCAGCACGTCGCGCCGCCGGAGCGGGCGCGCGAAGAGTTCGGCGAGGTCGCCCGCCTGATCGAAACCGTGGATCGGCGAGAACACCAGCTCGATCGCCCACTTCGTCGTCAGCCCTTCCGCCTCCAGCGGATTGGCGAGGCCGAGCCCGCAGACGGTGAGATCGGGCCGCGCCGCGCGGACGCGATCGAGCTGCCGGTCGACATCCTGTCCCTCGCTGATGAGCGTGTCGGCAGGCAGCAGCGCCAGCTCCTGTGCGAGGTGGCGGCGGTGGAGATAGGGCGTGCCGACCTCGACCGGCACCATCCCCAGCTCGGCGCTCAGGAAGCGCGCCAGCGGGATTTCGAGCTGGGAGTCGGGGAGGAAGGTTATGCGCTTGCCCGCCAGCCGCTCCGCCGAATGCGCGATCGCGCGTTTGGCGCGTTCGCGGCCCGGGGCGACGGTGCGGCGGAAGTGCATCTCGCCGATACCGAACGCCTCCGCTGCGGCGTGCAACCAGCTCGTCGTCCCTTCCGCGCCGAACGGAAACAGCGCGTCGAGCCGGACCGCGCCACGCGCCTCGAGCACACGCGCCGTCTCGCCGAGGAACGGCTGTGCGAGCAGGAAGCGCGTATTCGGCCCGACCGGCGGCATCGCCGCGGCGCGACGCGCGGGCAGCGACAAAACGGTGCCGATGCCGAGCTCGGCGAACAGGCGCAGGAACTGGTCCTCCACCACGTCAGGCAGCGCGCCGACGATCATCAGGCTCGGCGCGTCGGACGTGTCGGCGGGGAGATCCGGCACCAGCGCGGCGAGACAGGCATCCTCACCCTCGGTGAAGGTCGTCTCGATCCCCGAGCCAGAATAGCTGAGGATTTTCGTCGCGCCCGCATGTTTGACCGACAGCCGTGCGGCGGCGCGCGACAGATCGAGCTTGATGACCTCGGACGGGCAGGAGCCGACGAGGAACAGCAGCTTGATGTCGGGCCGGCGCGTCAGCAGCCGGTCGACGACCCTGTCGAGCTCCTCGTTGCAATCCGCCATCCCGGCGAGGTCGCGCTCCTCGATGATCGCGGTGCCGAAACGCGGCTCGGCGAACACCATCACCCCGGCGGCCGATTGCAGCAGATGTGCGCAGGTGCGCGACCCGACCACCAGGAAGAACGCGTCCTGGACCTTGCGATGCAGCCAGATGATCCCGGTCAGCCCGCAGAACACCTCGCGCTGGCCACGCTCACGCAGTACCGGCGTGGATTCGCACCCGATCGCGATCGGCAGCGACGGGCTCATCCCGCCATGGCCATTTTCGGCGGCGGGCTTGCGCCCTCCAGCCGCGCCGCGCGCAGCTTGAGCAGGAACTGCGTCGCGTTGATCGCGTAGCTCGCATAGGCCGCCAGCGCGAGCAGCATCCGGCCCCGCTCGGACCCGATCCCGCCGATCAGCGCCACCAGATATAGGCTGTGCAGCGCCAGCACGAGCATCGAGAAGACGTCTTCCCAGAAGAAGGCATCGGCGAACAGCCATTTGCCGAACACGACCTTCTCCCAGATCGAGCCGGTGATCATGATCGCGTAGAGCGCGCAGGTCTTGATCACGATCGAGGTGGTCGCCGCGGCGGCGCCCTCGCCGGTCGCGAGATAGCGCAGCACGAGCGCGCTGCTGACCAGGAAGATCAGAAACTGGATCGGCGCGAGGAGCCCCTGAACGAGGGTCCACCGCGAGGAGTCGCGGCGACGGCGCTGTTCGGGATTGTACAGCGGTGTTGCGCCGCCTGCCCGTCTTTTCGCGAAGGAAGAGTAACCTGCCCGCATCACGCCAGCCCGCCTCTGTCTGGCGTTCGGACTAGACCCCCGGCAAAGCGAGTGTCAACTAAAATGGACGTACAGAAAATTAGACACCGGAGACCGCCGGTGGCGATTGTCAGATGACAGCCATGGTCATATGATCCGAGTCGCCGGAGACAAAACCTACTGAGCGGCGGCGATTTCGGTTTGTCGACCAGGCTGGGGAGAGCTGGTGATGGCATCGACGATGCGATACGAGCGAAGCGCCGACGCGGTGTACCGTGGCTCCCGATACTCGTCTCTCGACCCTCGCGGTCTGCCCGCATTCCGGACCGCCGCGCGCTCGGACGAAAAGCGATCGCTGTCGACGCTGATCGAAAGCGAGATCATCCCGCGACTGATGGTGGCGCACGCGACCGAGCCGTTCCAACCAAAATCCGATTGCGCCGAGCGGGCCGTCGATCCATCCGAGATCGACGCGTTCGTCCCGATGGTGATGGACGTCGAGGCGGACATGCTGCTCGCTCACATCGAATCGGTACTGGCGCGTGGCGTGACGGTCGAGTCGGTGATGGTCGATCTGCTCGCGCCGGCCGCGCGATCATTGGGCGAGTTGTGGGAAGAGGATCGGTGCGACTTCGTCGACGTGACGATGGGCCTTTGGCGTCTGCAGGAGATCGTCCACGAGATCGCCAGCCGCCAGCCGTCCAGGCGATCGCTCGCCGCCGGACAACATCGCGCACTGTTCGCGTCGATGCCGGGCGATCAGCATAATTTCGGGACGGTCGTCATAGACGAACTGTTCCGTCGCAACGGCTGGCTGACCGAGCGCGTGAGCGAGGCGGAAACGGCCGATTTGCTGAAGCGCGTCGAACGCGATTGGTTCGACATGATCGGGTTGACGATCAGTTGCGACTGCCATATCGGCGGCCTGACGGCGATTATTGCTGCGCTGCGGAATGTTTCGATGAACCCGCTGCTCTGCGTAATGGTCGGGGGCAGGGTGTTCACTGCCAAGCCTGAGCTTGCCAAACAGGTCGGGGCCGATGGCACCGCTTGCGATGCCAAGCTCGCGCTCGAGGTTGCCGGTGAACTCGTCCGCCAACGCGAATGGGAGGCTGCGGACCATTTCTGATTTTGTTCGTTCTGGAGTGCGGCACTCGTCGATGAACAAGCATATGGCTCCTTCCCTGACAACCGGCTTCTCGACGCCTGAGGCGTCGCCCGGCCCGCTTGCGGCGAACGTCGCGGCGTCGCTCTTCGCGAGCGTTGGGGATGTCACCTTCATTCTGTCCGCCACCGGAACGATCCTCGACGTCGCCGTATCGGACGGCGATCTCGCCAATCATGGGTTTACCGACTGGATCGGCGAGGTCTGGATCGACACGATGACGATCGAGAGCCGGCCGAAGGTCGTCGAGATGCTGTCGGCGGCGACGACCGGCGCGCCGGCGCGCTGGCGCCAGGTCAATCACCCCGCCGCGGGGGGCGATGTTCCGGTACGCTATCTGGTCATGGCGCTCGGAAACCATGATCGCCTGATCGCCATCGGTCGGGACATGCGCGGCGCCGCTGCGATGCAGCAACGTCTTTTGCAGACGCAGCAATCGCTCGAGCGCGACTATATCAGGTTGCGTCAGGCGGAAACCCGCTATCGCCTGTTGTTCGATATGGCATCGGAGCCGGTGCTCATCATCGACGCCGAGAAGCGGCGGATCCGCGAAGCCAACCCGGCTGCGCATCGTCTGCTCGACGTATCCGACGGGGCGCTGGTCGGCGCGTCGGTCAACACGATCGTCGACCCGCATGATCGCGACGATTTCATCGCTTATCTCGGCGCGGCGGAAGCGGCCGACGATCGTGCCCCGATCATGCTGCGGCTCAGTGATCGGCGTGGCGACGTCAGTATTTCGGCGCGGCTGTTCCGGCAATCGCGCACACCCTTGCTCATCGTCCGGATCGAGACCGCCGAGGGCGCGGTCTCCGGCCACCGGTTCGATGCCGCGCTGGGAGAAGTCGTCGAGCGGATGCCGGATGCGTTCGTTCTGATCGATCGCGACCTCAACGTGCTGACCGCGAACGGGGCGTTCATCGAACTGACCGAGATGCCGTCGATCGATCGCGTCTCGGGTGTTGCCCTCGGCACCTGGCTCGGCCGCCCGGGCATCGATCTCGATCTGATCCTCGAGCAGATCCGGAAGCATGGCTCGGTCCGCAACGTGGCGACGATCCTGCGCGGGTCGGCAGGCGCGGTCGAGGAAATCGAGGTGTCCGGCGTCGTCGCGCCGATGGGCGATGGCAGCTGCTACGGCTTTACCCTCCGCAGCGTCGCCCGCCGCGTGCGCGATGCGCCGATCGCCGCGCGCGATGCACCGCGCTCGGTCGAGCAACTGACCGAACTGGTCGGGCGGATGTCGCTCAAGGAGATCGTGCGGGAGAGCACCGATCTGATCGAGCGGCACTGCATCGAGGCGGCTCTGGCGTACACCTCGGACAATCGCGCATCGGCTGCGGAGATCCTGGGAGTCAGCCGGCAGAGTCTCTATTCCAAGCTGCATCGCCACGGCCTGGGCAATCTGGTGGCTGGCGAGAACTGAGCGCCGCCGCCGCGCAGCACGAGCGATCTGTCATTTTGGTTTGACGCTATCAGGCGTCAAGCATATCCTCGTTGTCATGAGCAGGTCGATCACCCCGGGTATCGCGGCGTCGTTCCCTGCGCCCCGCGATATCCTCGAACTGCTCAAGCCGGTCACCTGGTTCCCGCCGATTTGGGCTTTCCTGTGCGGGGTGGTGTCGTCCGGCGTGCCGGTGGCGGCGCGATGGCCTTTCCTGCTCGCGGGTATCGTTTTGGTCGGGCCGCTGGTGTGCGGCACGAGCCAGGCCGCCAATGACTGGTTCGACCGCCACGTCGATGCGATCAACGAGCCGAACCGCCCGATCCCATCCGGCCGCATTGCTGGACGCTGGGGTTTGTGGATCGCGATCATCGGCACCGCGCTGTCGCTGCTGGTGGCACGGACGACGGGACCATGGGTCTTCGCGGCGACCTGTCTCGGACTGCTCTGCGCCTGGGGCTACAGCGCGCCGCCGTTCCGCTTCAAGGTCAGCGGCGTCTGGGGCCCGGCCGTGGTGGCGTTGACCTATGAGGGGCTGACCTGGTTCACCGGCGCCAGCGTGATGGCCGGCGCGCTGCCGCCGGCGCATGTGCTGATCGTCCTCGCGCTCTACAGTTTCGGCGCCCACGGCATCATGACGCTCAACGATTTCAAGGCGGTCGAGGGCGATCGCGCGACCGGCGTGCGATCGTTGCCGGTCGTGCTCGGCGTCGGCGCCGCGGCGCGATTGGC
>CAZZZX010000057.1:0-10727 GCA_964658585.1 uncultured Novosphingobium sp. | reverse complement strand
GCGTGCGGCGCGCTGTCCGTGCCGAGGAAAAACCGCGGATTCCCCGATGTCGCCGCCGCCAGCAATGCCACGCGGTGCGTTTCGCGCTTCAAGACCGGCAAACAGTAGTAATGCGGCCGGATCCCGCCAACAAAGAGCGCATTGCGGTTGTACAGCAGATGATGCGCAGTCAGCGTGGCGCCGGTCGGGCCGTCGGCATCGCGGACGTAATCGGCGGCATCTTTGGTCGTGATGTGCTCGAACACGATCCTCAGCGCGGGATAGTCGCGGACCAGCGGCGCCAGGACGGTCTCGACGAACACCGCCTCGCGATCGAAGATGTCGACCGCGCGATCGGTCACCTCGCCATGGATCAGCAGCGGCATCCCGATGCGCTGCATCGTCTCCAGCACGCCGGTCAGCCGCCGGATGTCGGTGACGCCGTGCGCCGAGTTGGTCGTGGCGTGCGCGGGATACAGCTTGCAGGCGGCGAACACCCCGGCTTCGTAGCCGCGCGCGATCTCGGCCGGGTCGGCGTCGTCGGTGAGATAGCAGGTCATCAGCGGGGTGAAGGCGTCATCGCCCGGCACCGCCGCGAGGATGCGCGCGCGATACTCCTCCGCTGCCGCAACCGTCGTGATCGGCGGGGTGAGGTTGGGCATCACGATCGCGCGGGCGAACTGGCGGGCGGTGAAGCCCGCGACCGCGCGCAGCATGTCGCCGTCGCGCAGATGGACATGCCAGTCGTCGGGGCGGCGGATGGTGATGCGATCGGTCATGCCGACGCCCTAACCCGCGCCCGCCGGCTCCGCCAGACGGGCGATCGTCAACCGTCCTTCGCGGCGCCGTCGCGACGGCAGCGATCCGAGCAGAAGCGCACCTGTTCCCAGTCGCGTGCCCATTTCTTGCGCCACGCGAACGGCCGCTGGCAGGCGACGCAGATCTTGGTCGGCAGGTGCGGCTTGTGATGCGCCACGGCGTGTCCCTTCGATGGGCACGGCGCACCATGACGCCGGGCCGGATGAACATGGGCGCCCGCGGATCGTTCCGGAACATTGCCGGGCGGGACATTGTACGCCACGGGTGACGGTGCCGCGAGGCGCATCGCGTCCATCCGCGGACGGCGCGCACGCGGACAAGGAGATGATGGTGCAGGTCAGCCTGGAAGATATCGTCGCGATCATCGTCAAGGAGACCGGCATCCCGGCGGAGAGCCTGCAGCCCGATGTCGGGCTGGCGACGCTCCAGATCGAGTCGATCGATATGGTCAGCGTGATCTTCGCGGTCGAGGATCGCTACGGCATCTCGATCACCAACGAGGAGGCGGCGGAGGCCGAGACGCTGCAGCAGTTCGTCGACCTCGTCGCCGCCAAGGTCGCAAAGGTCTGATGCGGCGGATCGCGATTTCGGGAATGGGGTGCGTGAGCGGGCTCGGGCACGGCGTCGGCACCAGCTGGGCGCGCGCGAAGGCGGGCGACAGCGCGATCCACCCGATCGACCGGCCGCACGAGACCGGCAACCCGGCCTGGGCGATGCGCGGCCCTGCGGCGCCCGCCGAGACGCTCGACATGACCGCCGCCACCGCGCGTTTCGGCAGCCGCGCGCTGGGTCAGCTCGATCGCCTGTCGATGCTCGCGGTCGCCGCCGCGCTCGAGGCGGTCGACGATGCCGGGCTGTCCGGCGACGCGGTGCTCGCCGAGCGCACCGCGATCCTGCTCGGCTGCGGCAGCGGCGGCAACGCGACGGTCGAGGCGGGTTTCCACCGGCTGTTCGCGCGCGGCATCGCCCGCGTCCATCCCCAGTCGATCCCGACCTCGATGATCTCGGCGCCGGCGAGCCAGATCGCGATGCTGTTCGGCGTCCACGGGCCCGCCTTCGTGGTGGCGAGCGCGTGCGCATCCTCGACGCACGCGATCGGCGAGGCGATGCACATGATCCGCTCGGGCCGCGCCGACGTCGCGATCGCGGGCGGTGCGGAGGCGTGCCTCACGCTGGGTTCATGGGTGGCATGGCAGTCGCTCGGCGTGCTCGCACCCGATACCTGCCGCCCCTTCTCCGCCGGCCGCCAAGGCCTCGTGCTCGGCGAAGGCGCGGCGCTGCTCGTGCTCGAGGACTGGGATCGCGCGACGGCGCGCGGCGCGGTCATCCACGGCGAGCTGATCGGCTATGGCGCGAGCTCCGACGCCGCGCACATCACCGCGCCCGACCAGGCCGGTGTCGAGCGCGCGATCCGGCTCGCGCACGCGGATGCGGGCGTAGCGCTCGACCATCCCGTGCTGATCTCCAGCCACGGCACCGGCACCGCGCTCAACGACCGCACCGAGGCGGCGGCGATCCGGACGGTGTATGGCGATGCGCTGGCGGACGATCTGGTGATCGCCACCAAATCCGCGCACGGCCATCTCATCGGCGGTTCGGGCGCGCTCGAATTCGTCCTGGGCATGATGGCGATCCGCGAGGGCGCCGCGCCGCCGATCCTCAACCATCTCGGTGCCGACCCGGCCTGCGATCTGCCGCTCGCGCTCGCGGCCACCGCCATCGGATACGACACGCTGGTCTCGAACAGCTTCGCGTTCGGCGGGCTCAACGCGGTGCTGATCGGCCGGCGGGCATGACCGCGGTCGCGCATATCAACCGGATCGGCACCGCGGTGCCGCCGCACGAGGTCCACGACGCGTTCGTGCGCTATGTCTCCGGCCAGCTCGACGGGCACAAGATCCGTCCGCTGTTCGAGCGTATGGTCGCGCGCGCCGGGATCGAGCGGCGCTTCTCCTATGTCGAGCCGGTCGCACTGCCCGACGGCAGCATCGCGGATACCGGCGGCTTCTATGGCGGTGCGGTCTGGCCGACGACCGGACAGCGGATGCAGCGCTACGAACGATGGGCGCCACGCCTCGCGCTGGCGGCACTCGACGCGCTCGACATCGCCGACGAGCGCGCGCGGATCACCCACCTGATCGTCGCTTCCTGCACCGGCTTCGTCGCGCCGGGGCTCGACCAGCTGATCGTCGCGGCGGCGGGGCTCGATCCCGGCGTCGAGCGCACGATGGTGGGCTTCATGGGCTGCTACGCCGCGGTCAACGCGCTCAGGCTCGCGCACCACATCGTCCGCTCGACCCCCGAGGCGCGCGTGCTGGTCGTCAATCTCGAGCTGTGTACGCTGCACTTCCAGCAGACCGACGATCTCGAGTCCCTGCTCTCGATGCTGCTGTTCGGCGACGGTTGCACCGCGGCGCTGGTCACCGCCGAGGCCCACGGCATCGCGCTGCGCGATTTCCGCGCGGCCACGCTCACCGACAGCGCGGCGGCGATCACCTGGCGGATCGGCGATCAGGGCTTCGACATGGTGCTGAGCGGCGAGGTGCCGATCCGCATCGGCCAGGCGATGCAGGCGGAGCGCCGCACGCTCGACGCGGCGGGCCTGCTGCGCGGCACGGCGCCCGATGCCTACAAACTTTGGGCGGTCCATGCCGGCGGCCGCTCGATCCTCGACGCGGTCGAGCGCGGGCTCGGCCTGCCCGACGATGCGCTCGCCACGTCGCGCGCGGTGCTGCGCGACAACGGCAACATGTCGTCGGCGACGCTGATGTTCGTGCTCGCGCGGATGCTCGCCGATCCGGCGCTGCACGGTCCCGGCTTCGGGGTCGCGTTCGGGCCGGGGCTCGCGGCGGAGAGCTTCCGCTTCGATCTGCTCGCGCGCCCCTGATGCGCAGCTTCGCGACGCGATCGGGCGAAGACGAGCTGATGGACGGCGACGCCGTGCCCGCGGACGTGTTCGCCGCCTGCGTGGTCGATCTCGCCAGGGTCAACACGCTGACGCTGGCGCGCCCGCCGACGCTCGCGTTTCTGGATCGCGCGATGCGCGGACGCGATCCGGACATGCCCGTGACGATCCTCGATGTCGGCTTCGGCGCCGGCGACATGCTGCGCGCGATCCATCGCTGGGCGCAGCGGCGCGGCCGCGAGGTGCGGCTGATCGGGATCGATCTCAATCCGCGCAGCGCCCCCATCGCCGAGGCGCTCACCCCCGCGGACTGGCGGATCGACTATCGCACCGGCGATCTGTTCGCGATCGATCCCGCCGAGTCGATCGATCTGGTGCTGAGCTCGTTGGTCACGCATCACATGCCGGACGAGGAGATCGTGCGCTTCCTGATCTGGTCGACGCAGCGCGCGCGCATCGGCTGGTTCGTCAACGACCTCCATCGCCACTGGCTGCCCTTCTATTTCTTCAGGACGATCACCGGCATCACGCCGTGGCACCCGTTCGTGCGCCACGACGGCCTGGTTTCGATCGCGCGCAGCTTCCGTCGCGCCGACTGGACGCGGCTGATCGACGCCGCCGGGCTGGCGGATGACGGGATCGACATCGCCTGGCGCTTTCCGTTCCGCTATTGCGTCGGCCGGCTGCGGTGAGCGAGGCGGTGATCGTCGGCGGCGGCCTCGCCGGGAGCGCGTCGGCGATCGGGCTCGCCCGGCGCGGCATTCGCGCGCATCTGATCGAGCGCGAGACCGCGCCGCGCCACAAGGTCTGCGGCGAGTTCCTGTCCGCGGGCTCGCAGCGCCGGCTGGTCGCGCTCGGCATCGATCCGGCGCGGCTCGGCGGCGCGCCGATCGATCGCGTGCGGCTGATCGCCGGCGGGCAGAGCGTCGAGACGCGGCTGCCCTTCGTCGGCATGGGGCTGACCCGCCGCCGGCTCGACGGGGCGCTGCTCGACGCGGCGGTGGCAGCCGGCGCGCGGGTCGATCGTGGCACCGTGGTGCGCGAGATCGACGGCCGCACGATCCGCACGACCGCCGGGGACATCGCCGCCGGGCCGCTGCTGCTCGCCAACGGCAAGCACGAGATCCGCGGTGCGCGACGGGACGCGACACCCGACCCGGACGAGCTGGTCGCGTTCAAGACCTATTGGACGCTGTCCGCTGCGAGCCGCGCCGCCCTGTCGGGCACGATCGAACTGCTGTTGTTCGGCGACGGCTATGCCGGCATCCAGATGGTCGAGGCGGGGATCGCCAATCTCTGTCTACTGGTCCGCCGGAGCGCCTTGCGGCGGCTCGGCGGGGACTGGCCGAGCCTGCTCGCCTCGCTGATGCGCGGCGCCGCCTTCCGCGCGCGCTTCGGCGACGCCGCGCCGATCCTCGGCAGACCGCTGACGATCAGCGGCATCCCCTATGGCTATGTGTACGATGGCGCGGACCCCGGTGCCTACCGGCTCGGCGACCAGGCGGCGGTGATCCCGTCCTTCTGCGGCGACGGCATGGGGATCGCGCTGCACAGCGCGGCGCTGGCGGTCGACTGTCTCGCGGAGGACGGCGGCGCGGAGCGCTATCATGCCCGGCTGCGCGCCGAGGTCGCGCCGACGGTGCGACGGGCCAAGACCTTCCAGCGGATCGGCGGGGCGCCGTGGCGACAGGCGGCGATCGTCGGCGCGCTGCGGGTCTGGCCGCGGGGGCTGGCCAGGTTGGCGGCGGCGACACGGATCTGAGGGTCTGCGTCTCGTCGGATGCGCGGTTTCGGCAGTGGATTTGCCCGCGCCCGCCGCCGCCGCTAGACGCAGGCGATGTCCACTACCTTCACGCTCGACACCTCGACCAGCCGCGCGACGCCGGTGTCCGCGCCGGTCAGGCGCCTCACCGTGCCCGCGATCCGCAACCGCAAGACCAGGGGTCAGCCGCTCGCCGAGCCGGTGGTGATGCTCACCGCCTATACCGCGCGGACGGCGCAGCTGCTCGATCCGCATTGCGACATGCTGCTGGTCGGCGACAGCCTCGGCCAGGTGATCTACGGCCTGCCCTCGACGATCCCGGTCAGCCTCGACATGATGTGCGCGCACGGCGCCGCGGTGGTGCGCGGCTCGTGGCACAGCGTCGTCGTCATCGACATGCCGTTCGGCAGCTACGAAGCCTCGCCAGGCCAGGCCTTCGCGTCCGCCGCGCGCATTCTCAAGGAGACCGGCGCGGCGGCGGTCAAGCTCGAGGGCGGCGAGGCGATGGCGCCGACCGTTGCCTTCCTCGCGGCACGCGGCATTCCGGTGGTCGGCCATGTCGGGCTCACCCCGCAGGCGGTCAACGCATTGGGCGGCTATGCCGCGCGCGGACGCAGCCGGGCCGAGGAGGCGAAGATCCTCGCCGACGCGTCCGCGATCGACGATGCCGGCGCGTTCGCGATCGTCGTCGAGGGGGTGGTCGAGCCGATCGCGGTGGCGATCACGCAGCAGGTCGGCTGTCCGGTGATCGGCATCGGCGCGTCGGCACAGTGCGACGGGCAGGTGCTCGTCACCGACGACATGCTGGGCATGTTCGAGCGCACCGCGCGCTTCGTCAAACGCTATGACGAGCTTGGCCCCCGCATCGGCGCGGCGGCCGAGCGCTATGCGCAGGAGGTCCGCGCGCGCAGCTTTCCGAGCAGCGACCAGACCTACGCGCCCAAGGCATAGCCTGCCTCGCCAACTCCCGTTTGTGCGGACGCGTCCGCCCCGCTAAGGGGCAGACCCTAGCGCGGCTTTCGCGCCGGAGACGATGATTGGCCCGTACGCCCCAGACCGACCAGGCCTTCCTGCGCGAAGTCGACGACGAGGTCCGCCGCGAGCGGATGACCAAGCTGGCGCAGCGCTACGGCATGATGATCGCGGTCGCGGTGGTCGTCGTGCTGCTGGCCTTTGGCGGCATCCTGTTCTGGCAGCATCACCGCGAGGCGGCCGCGGGCGAGCGCGGCGACCAGCTCACCGCGGCGATGGCCTCGCTCAGCGCGGGCAATGCCGACAAGGCGCGGCTCTCGCTCGATACGCTCGGCGGCACCGGCGACAAGGGCTATGCGCCGCTCGCCCATCTCCTGCTCGCCGACATGGCGGTGCGCGACGGCAAGCTGCCCGATGCGGTCAACCGCTTCATGGCGGTCGCCAACGACGAGGGCATCGCCCAGCCGCTGCGCGATCTGGCGCTGGTCCGCGCGACCGCGCTCGGCTTCGATACGCTGGCGCCGCAGGAGGTGATGCGCCGGATGACGCCGCTGATCGGCACCGGCCGGCCCTGGACCGGCTCCGCGGGCGAGCTGATCGCGCTCGCCCAGCTCAAGCAGGGACAGGGCAAGGCCGCGGCGGCGACGCTCGCCGTGGTGGCGAAAGACGTGACGGTGCCGCGCACGCTGCGCGAACGCGCCGCGCAGCTCGCTGCCGATCTCGGCGTGGACGTGACCGTGACGGAGGCGCAATCATGAGCGCAAACGGTCAACAGAGCAGGAACGAGGGCAGGATGCGGGAGCCGGTGGTGGGGATGACGAAGATCGCGGGCCGGGGTGCGGCGATCGCCGCGCTGGCGCTGCTCGCCGGCTGCGGGATCTTCAAGGGCGGCGACGCTAAGCCCAAGACCGCGGTGCTCGGCGAGCGTATTCCGGTGCTGACCGTCGAGACCAGCGCGTCGACCGATCCGGCGATCGCCTCGCTGGCGGTGACGGTGCCCCCGCCCGAAGCCAATGCGGACTGGCCGCAGCCCGGCGGCAATCCGCAGAAGCTGATCGGCGACGTCGCGCTCGCCGCGCAGCCGAAGCGCGTGTGGACCGCGCGGATCGCAGGCGTCAAGGCGGGCGCCCGGCTCGCCGCGCCGCCGGTCGTCGCCGGCGGCCGCGTCTATGTGATGGACACCAATGCCACCGTCCACAGCTTCGACGCGCAGACCGGCGGCAAGGTCTGGGAGAGCCAGCTGCTCGGCCGGGTCGGGCCCGGCATCAAGCGTGGCGGTGTTACCGGCATGATCCTCGGCAAGGCGCACAAGAGCTTCAAGCGGTCGCTGTTCGGCGGCGGCGTCAGCTACGACGACGGCAAGCTCTATGCCGCGAACGGTCTCGGCGAGGTCGCGCAGATGGATGCCGCGACCGGCAAGATCGGCTGGCGGGTGACCCCGGGCGGCCCGCTGCGCGGCGCCCCGACGATCGCCAACGGATCGCTCTACGTGATGACGCAGGACAATCAGCTGTTCTCGCTCAACGAAGCCGACGGCTCGACGCAATGGACCGCGTCGGGCCCGCTGCAGAGCGCGGGCGTGTTCGGTGCGGGCGCGCCCGCCGCGGCGCGCGGCACGGTGATCGCAGGCTTCTCGTCGGGCGACCTCGACGCCTATCGCTACGAGAACGGGCGCATCGTCTGGCAGGACGCGCTGACCCGGACCAGCGTCTCGACCACGGTCGGCGACGTGTCCGACGTCGACGCATCGCCGGTGATCGACGATACGCGGGTCTATGCGGTCGGCGCCGGCGGCCGCGCGATCGCGCTCGATCTGGTCACCGGCCAGCGTTTGTGGGAGCTCAACATCGGCGGCATCTCGACGCCGGCGCTGGGCGGCGACTGGCTGTTCGTGGTGTCCGACCAAGCGCAGCTCTTCTGCATCCAGCGCACCTCGGGCAAGATCCGCTGGGCGACACAGCTCACCCGCTGGAAGAACCCCAAGAAGAAGACCAACGGCGTGTTCTGGAGCGGCCCGGTGCTCGCTGGCGGGAGGCTGCTGCTGACCAATTCGCTGGGCGAACTGACCTATGTCGATCCCGCCACCGGCAAGGAGCAGGCCACCGAGGAAAAGGCCGCCAAGAAGCCGTTCAGCCTGCCGCCGGTGGTCGCGGGCGGCACGCTCTACCTGCTCGCGAGCGACGGGACGCTGTCGGCCTGGCGGTAAATCCGTATCGTCCGTCCGTGTCGAGCGGAGATCGGGCGCAGCCGAGCCCCTGGTCGGAACGTCGTGCGGCGCGTCCCCGACGCTGCGCGAACCGATCGGCACGCGCGAGAGTTGGGGATTCAGCGCGGATGCGCTAACCGCCCCCCATGTCCCGTACCCCCATCGTCGCGATCGTCGGCCGTCCGAACGTCGGCAAGTCGACGCTCTTCAACCGCCTCGTCGGCAAGCGCCTCGCGCTGGTCGACGATCGTCCCGGCGTCACCCGTGATCGCCGCGAGGGCGATGCCGAACTGCTCGGCGTCCCGTTCCGCATCGTCGACACCGCGGGCTTCGAGAATGACGATCCGCAGACGCTCCCCGGCCGGATGCGCGCGCAGACCGAGGCGGCGGTCGCGCAGGCCGATGCCGCGCTGTTCATGATCGACGCGCGCGCCGGCGTCACCCCGCTCGACGAGACGGTGGCGCAATGGCTGCGCGGCAGCGACACGCCGATCATCCTCGTGTGCAACAAGGCCGAAGGGCGCGCCGCCGAGGCGGGCGTGATGGAAAGCTACAATCTCGGCCTGGGCGATCCGATCGCCTTTTCCGCCGAGCATGGCGAGGGCATGGGCGACCTGTTCGAGGCGCTGCTCCCGCATATCGAGAAGGACGAGGCGCCCGAGCCGGACGAGGATGCGGACAATCCCGATGCGCCGCTCAAGCTGGCGATCGTCGGGCGGCCCAATGCCGGCAAGTCGACGCTGGTCAACAAGCTGCTCAACGAGGAGCGGATGATTACCGGGCCGGAAGCGGGCATCACCCGCGATTCGATCGCGATCGACTGGCTGTGGCCCGACCCCGAGGGTCCGGTGCGCCGCGTCCGCCTGATCGACACCGCGGGCCTGCGCAAGAAAGCCAAGATCGAGGACAAGCTGGAGAAGCTGTCCGCCGCCGACACGATGCACGCGGTCGACTTTGCCGAGGTCGTGGTGCTGCTGCTCGATGCCACGCGCGGGCTCGAGGCGCAGGACCTGCGGATCGCGGACAAGGTGCTCGAGGAGGGCCGCGCACTCGTCATCGCGCTCAACAAATGGGATGTGGCGGAGGGGCAGTCGGCGCTGTTCAACGGCGTCAAGACCGCGCTCGACGAGGGGCTGGCGCAGGTCAAGGGCGTGCCGCTGCTCACCGTCTCGGCCGAAACCGGGCGTGGGCTCGACCAGTTGATGGCCGCCGCATTCGCGACGCGCGCGGCGTGGTCGATGCGGGTTTCGACCGGCAAGCTCAATCGCTGGTTCGAGGCTGCGGTCGAGAAGAACCCGCCACCCGCACCCGGCGGCAAGCGCATCAAGCTGCGCTTCATCACCCAGGCCAAGACCCGCCCGCCCGGCTTCGTCGTGTTCGGCACGCGCGTCGACCAGCTGCCGACGAGCTATCAGCGCTATCTGGTCAACGGCATCCGCCGCGAACTGGGCTTCGGCGCGGTCCCGGTGCGCCTCACGCTGCGCGCCGCCAAGAACCCTTACCGGAACGCGGATTGAGCGACGCGCGGTTGCTCGATCTGCGCGGGCTTCGCTGCCCCTGGCCCGCGCTGCGCGTCGGACGCGCGCTGCGCGAGGGCGACGGGCCGGTGATCGCGGTCGCCGACGATCCGGCGGCACCAACGGAGATCGCCGCGGTGGCGGCGGTGCGGGGGTGGCGCGTGACACCGGCGGAGACCGGACTCGGGGCAGGACTGCGACTCGTGCGAGAGCGATAGGGTCCGGCCCCGTCCCTTGCGGGTAAAGACGCGGCGTCTCACCGCCGGAGCGGTCGTCCCGGCGAGCGCCCTGACCCGAGAGGCTGACGACAGTTACACCGTATTCCTAGAATGCGGTTGCGACGCATTCTCATTATAGATATGGCGCTCTCCTGTCTGGGGGTGAGCGATCATGAAATACGGTCTGGCGGTTTTGATCGGCGCGGTGGGAGGCATCGCGAGCACCACGCTTGCGGCGCAGGACGTTGCGGCCGACGCGGGTGACGATATCGTCGTGACGGGCAGCGCCACCGCTGCCACCAAGACCGACACGCCGGTGCTGGAGACGCCGCAATCGATCAGCATCATC
>CAZZZX010000056.1:4267-10749 GCA_964658585.1 uncultured Novosphingobium sp. | reverse complement strand
TCCGGTCGCACGCGAGGGCGAGATCGTCGTCTACGGCCGCGCGCTCAAACAGATCGGCATCGCGCTGTCGGGATCGCAGGGCACCGTCGGCTACCGGGATTTCGAGGACCGGCCGATCGCGCGCGTCGGCGAGCTGGTCGAGAACGTGCCGGGCATGATCGCCACCCAGCATTCGGGCTCGGGCAAGGCCAACCAGTATTTCCTGCGGGGCTTCAACCTCGATCACGGCACCGATTTCGCAGGCTTCGTCGACGGCGTGCCGATCAACATGCGCAGCCACGGCCATGGCCAGGGCTATCTCGACCTCAATTTCCTGATCCCGGAACTGGTCGAGCGGATCGACTATCGCAAGGGCCCGTATTTCGCCGATGTCGGCGATTTCTCGGCGGCGGGCACCGCGCAGTTCACGCTCGCCAGGACGCTGCCCCACCCGCTGATCGAGGCGACCGCAGGCAGCTACGGCTATGCCCGGCTGCTCGCCGCGGGCAGCGAGCCGGTCGGCACCGCCGATCTCCTCGTCGCGCTCGACGGCACCGTGTCGAACGGCCCCTGGGTGCTCGACGAGCGGCTGCGCAAGGTCAACGCGCTCGCCACCCTGTCCAGCGACAGTGGCGATACGGGATGGAGCCTGACCGCGAGCGGCTATCACGCGACGTGGCATTCGACCGACCAGGTGCCGCTGCGCGCGATCAGCGAGGGTCTCATCGGCCGGTTCGGCAATATCGACCCCGATCTCGGCGGCGAGACGACGCGGATCGCGCTGACCGGGAACGGCCATGTCGGGGCGACCAGGCTGACGCTCTACGCGCTCTACTATCGCTTCAGGCTGACCTCCAACTTCACCTATTATCTCGACGATCCGGTCGACGGCGACGAATTCCGCCAGCGCGACCAGCGCGGCGTGTTCGGCGGCACGCTGCGCCACGATTTCGATCTCAGAGTGGCGGGCGTTCCGGTCGCGCTGACGCTCGGCGCCGACGCGCGCTACGATCATATCGGGCTGGTCGGGCTCTATCATACGCTCCGCGGGCGGGTGATCGGCACGGTGCGGCAGGACGCGGTCGACGAGGCGAGCGGCGCGCTCTACGCGCAGGGCACCGCCAGCCTGTCCGACCGGCTGCGGCTGACCATCGGGGTGCGCGGCGATCTGGTCGGCTACACGGTCGATGCCGAGACGCTGGCGGCCAATTCGGGGCGCGGCAACGGTCATCTCGTCGAGCCCAAGGCGGCGCTCGCCTGGCGCGCGACCGATCATCTCGAACTCTACGCCAATGCCGGCGACAGCTATCACTCGAACGACGTGCGTGGCGCGACGATCCGCGTCGATCCCAAGTCGGGCGATCCGGTCGGCGAGGTGCCGGTACTGGTCCGTGCGCGCGGCGAGGAGATCGGCGCGCGCGTCGAATATCCGAGGTTCGCGGCCTCGCTGGTCGGCTATCACCTCGCGCTCGGCTCGGAACTGGTCTTCTCGGGCGACGGCGGCACCACCGAGCCCAACGCCGCCTCGCGCCGCACCGGCGTCGAGGCGACCTTGTTCTGGCGGCCGACCGGCTGGCTGACGCTCGACGGCGCGGTCGCCGCGACGCACGCGCGCTTTCACGGCGTCCCCGCCGACGCGCGCTTTATTCCCAATTCGGTCGCCGACGTCGTCGCCGGCGGCGCCGAGGTCGCGTTCGGGCACGGCCTCACCGGCTCGCTCCGGCTGCGCCATTTCGGCCCGGCGCCGCTGATCGAGGACGACAGCGCGCGCTCGAAATCGACGACTCTGGTCAATCTCGGCACCTATTGGCAGCGCGGCCGCGCCAAGCTCGGCGTCGACATCCTCAACCTGTTCGACGCGCACGACAACGACATCACCTATTTCTACGCCTCGCGCCTGCCGGGCGAGCCGGCGGACGGCGTCGACGACTATCATCTCCACCCGGTCGAGCCGCGCGAGGTGCGCGTCTCGTTACGCTATGCCTTCTAGCGCCAGACCCCGAGCGGACCTCTTTGCGATCCGGGCGGTTGTCGACACGCGGGCACGACCCGCCCATCCTCGGAGACGACCCATGAAACGCACCCTCCTCGCGCTCGCGCTCGGCGCGGCCACGCTCGCCGGCACCGCCCAGGCCGAGCGACCGGTCAATGTGCGCCAGCTCAACCAGGAGCGGCGGATCGACGCGGGCGTGCGGTCGGGCAAGCTTTCGCCGCGCGAGGCAGCACGGCTCCGGCACCAGCAGCGCTCGATCAAGGCGGAGGAAGCGTATCGCCGTTCGAGGCATCACGGCCACCTCACCGCGCCCGACAAGCGGCTGATCCATGCCCGCCAGGACAGCGCCAACGCGATGATCCTCAAGAAGAAGAACAATGCGGTGCGCGGCAAGGATCATCTCAAGCTGTAGCCGCGCGACGCCAGGCCGTTCACGCTCCGTCAGGGTCGGCGCCCCTAGGAGAGCGCCTCGGCGCACGCTAGAGCGCGCGCGACACCTGCGGAGCGGAACGGACCATGTGCGGCATCATCGGCATTCTCGGCACGCAGGACGTGGCGCCGCGGCTCCTCGACGGGCTGCGGCGGCTCGAATATCGGGGCTATGATTCGGCAGGCATCGCCACGGTACATGGTGGCGCGATCGACCGCCGCCGTGCCGCGGGCAAGCTCGACAATCTCGCCGCCGTGCTCGCCGACGAGCCGCTGCCCGGCGTCATCGGCATCGCGCACACCCGCTGGGCGACGCACGGCGCGCCGACCCAGGACAATGCTCACCCGCACGCCACCGATCATGTCGCCGTGGTCCACAACGGCATCATCGAGAACTTCAAGCCGCTGCGCGACGAGCTGATCGCCAAGGGCCGCAGCTTCACCTCGCAGACCGATACCGAGGTGGTCGCGCACCTGATTTCCGAGCAGGTCGAGACCGGGGTCGATCCGGTCGAGGCGGTGCGCGTGTCGCTCAAGCGCCTGCACGGCGCGTTCGCGCTGGCGATGGTGTTCGCCGAGCATCCCGACATGCTGATCGGCGCGCGATTGGGTTCGCCGCTGGTCGTCGGCTATGGCGACGACGAGACCTATCTCGGCTCGGACGCGCTGGCGTTGGCGCCGCTCACGCAGCGGATCGCCTATCTCGACGAGGGCGACTGGGTGGTCATCACCCGCGAGGGCACGCAGATCTACGACCGCGACGACCGTCCCGTCGAGCGTCCGGTGACGATCTCGGGCGCGACCGGGGCGATGATCTCGAAGGGCAATTACCGCCACTTCATGCTCAAGGAGATCTACGAGCAGCCGATCGTCGTCGCGCAGACGCTGCGCTCCTACCTGCGCCGGCTCGACGGCGAACTGGCGATGCCCGCGCAGGATTTCGATCTCGCCGCGATCCGCCGCGTCACCATCGTCGCGTGCGGGACGAGCTTCTATGCCGGCATGGTCGCCAAATACTGGTTCGAGCAGTTCGCGCGCGTCCCCGTCGACATCGATGTGGCGAGCGAGTTCCGCTATCGCGAACCGGTGATGGAGGAAGGCGGGCTCGCGCTCTTCATCAGCCAGTCGGGCGAGACCGCGGACACGCTCGCGGCGCTGCGCCATGCGCGCGCCAGCGGCCAGAAGATCGCCGTGGTGGTCAACGTGCCGACCTCGACGATGGCGCGCGAGGCGGACCTGCTGCTGCCCACGCACGCCGGTCCCGAGATCGGCGTCGCCTCGACCAAGGCGTTCACCTGTCAGCTCGCGGTGCTCGCCGCGCTCGCCGCCAATCTGGCGCGCGCCAAGGGCCGGATCGACCGCGAGGAGGAACGCCGCATCGTCCGCCATCTTTCGGAAGCCCCCGCCGCGATCAACGGCGCGCTCGCCTATGACGAGGCGATCGAGGCGCTCGCCGCCAGGATCGCGCACGCCCGCGACGTGCTGTATCTCGGGCGCGGCCCCGATTACCCGCTGGCGCTGGAAGGCGCGCTCAAGCTCAAGGAGATCAGCTACATCCACGCCGAGGGCTATGCCGCGGGCGAGATGAAGCACGGCCCGATCGCGCTGATCGACGAGCATGTGCCGGTGATCGTGATCGCGCCCTCGGGCCCGCTGTTCGAGAAGACCGTGTCGAACATGCAGGAGGTCCAGGCGCGTGGCGGCCAGGTCGTGCTGATCTCGGACTATGACGGGGTCGAGGCGGCGGGCGAGGGCGCGATGGCGACGCTCACCATGCCCAAGGTCCACCCGCTGATCGCGCCCCTGGTCTATGCGGTGCCGGTCCAGCTGCTCGCCTATCATGTCGCGGTCGCCAAGGGCACCGATGTCGACCAGCCGCGCAACCTCGCCAAGAGCGTGACCGTGGAATGAAGCGACGCCGTGGCGCTGGCGCCCGCGCGGCGTCGAGACTATGGCCACCGCCCCGCTAGAGGAGATTGCACATGAACAATTCGGATCTCGCAGATCATATCGCCGCGGCCGGCGACGTCACCAAGGCCGACGCACGCAAGCTGATCGACACCGTCTTCGCCGCGATCGCGGACGCCGCCACCAAGGGCGAGGAGGTCGCGATCGCGGGCTTCGGCAAGTTCAAGGTCAAGGAGAGTGCGGCGCGCGAGGGTCGCAACCCGGCGACCGGCGCGACCATCCAGATCGCCGCGTCGAAGAAGCTCGGCTTCGCGCCCGCCAAGGCGGTCAAGGACCGGCTCAACGGCTGACCGCTCGGGCTCGTCCGGGCGTGGTCCGGGCGAGCCCTTGACCGCGGCCGGGCGCGCAACGCAACGAGGACGACGATGGCACACCAACAGGTTTCGATCCGTACCGCCGACGGCATCTGCCCGACCCATGTCCTCACCCCCGACGGCGCGGGCCCGTGGCCCGCGGTGATCGTCTACATGGACGCGCTCGGGATGCGCCCGGCCTTGATCGACGTGGGGCGGCGGCTCGCCGAGAACGGCTATCTCGCGCTGCTGCCCGATCTGTTCTACCGGTCGGGCGACTATACGATCCCGACCCCCACCGAAGCGTTCGCGAGCGGCGACCTGATGAGATCATCGGTCCGTTCATGGCTGCGACCGGCCCGCGCAAGGCGGCCGAGGATACGCGCTATCTGCTGGACTATCTCGATACGCGCGACGACGTGAAGGGCGAGACAATCGGCACGGTCGGCTTCTGCATGGGGGGCGCAATGGCGCTGGCCGCGGCGGGGACATGGCCCGATCGGGTCGCCGCGGCGGCGAGCTATCATGGCGGCGGCATCGCCTCCGACAAGCCCGACAGCCCGCATCTGCTCGCACCTAGGATCACGGCGGAAGTCTATGTCGCCGGCGCCGACAACGACCCGAGCTATCCGCCCGAGATGGCCGATCGCATGGAAAAGGCGCTCACCGACGCCGGCGTGCGGCATCGCTGCGAGATCTACGCGGGCGCGCATCACGGCTGGATGAAGCCCGATTTCCCGATCTACGACGAGGCGGCGGCCGAGCGCGGCTGGCGCGAGATGCTGGCGCTGTTCGCGCGCAACCTGGGATAGCGTCCGGTTCGAGCGAATGCCGGCTTGACGATCCGTCGCGCCTGCGGGCTTGATGCGGGATGCCGCCGCCGCCCACCCCGACGACGTTCCCGGAGTCGATCGCCGGCTATGAGCGCTGGATGCGGCAGATGCTGGGCGACCGGCTGCGCGAGGACGACCTTGCCGCGAAGCACCGGCTGATGCGCGACGATGCGTTCCTCTTCCTGCGCGGCACCTGCTGGCGCTGGGCGGAGATCGCCACATCGCAGTGCCCGGATCTCGCGGAAGGGCCCGCGGTCGCCTCGGTCGGCGACGCGCATGTCGGCAATTTCGGGCTGTGGCGCGATGCCGAGGGGCGCCTCGTCTGGGGGGTGAACGATTTCGACGAGGCCGCGGTCATTCCCTATCGGATGGACCTGACCCGCCTCGTCGCCAGCGCGACGATCGCGCGCGGCGAGCACGAGGCCGACGACGCGCTCACCGCCGCGGCCTATGACGGCTACGTCGCCGGCCTCGCCGATCCCCGGCCGTTCGTACTCGAACAGGATCATGTCTGGCTGCGCGACCTGTTCGCCGCCTCGGACCGCAAGCGCAAGCGCTTCTGGGCCAGGCTCCGCGCAGCCGGGAAGGCGAAGGATATCCCGAACGACTATCGGCTCGCGCTCAAGACCGCGCTTCCACGCGGCGCGCGGATCGCGGGGCTGAGCTGGCGGCAGGCCGGCGTCGGCAGCCTCGGCCGGCCGCGTACGGTCGCGCTGGCGGACGACGCCGGCGGTCCGGTCGCGCGCGAGGCGAAGGCGCTGCTGCCCTCGTGCTGGGATCGCGACGCGCCGGCGGGCGCGGCCTTCGGGCTGTCCACCGGACGCTATCGCTGTCCCGATCCGTTTCTCCATCGCGACGGGGCGATCGTGGTGCGCCGGCTCGCGCCGAACAGCCGCAAGATCGACCTCAAGGCCAACAAGCGACGCATCAACCGCCGCCTGATCGAGGCGATGGCGCGCGACCTCGGCGCCGTCCACGCAGCGGACC
>CAZZZX010000056.1:0-4257 GCA_964658585.1 uncultured Novosphingobium sp. | reverse complement strand
GGTCGGGGCCGGTCGTGGCTCGGCGCCGCGGTCGCGCTCATGACGACGGCGACGCGCCGCGACTGGGCGGACTATCGGGCCGCCGGTGCGGACGGGATCGCATGACGGACGATCCCCGCAAGCTGTTGGAGACGACGGTCGCCTATCTCCGTCTGGCGGTGCGCGAGGGCGGGCTCGCGCTCGACGTCCCCGGCGGCCGTGCCTACACGCGCGACCTGCGCGCGCTGGTCGAGCGCGGCGACCTCGTCATGCTGCGCCCCGCACGCGGCAGCGCGCGCCCGACCGTGCTCCACGCCTCGCCCCGGGGGATCGACCGGCTGGCGGGCGTGCTCGAGCGCTATGGCGAGGATTTCGGCCCGGTCGCGGTACTCGGCCATGTCGAGAATGTCCGGGGGCGCTGAGCCCCGTCGCCCGCGCTCCGCCACGAAAATGGTCGCGAGGCTTCGACTGTGCGCAGTCTCTTCTCGGGACGAACGGATCCGAAGCTGCCTGACGTCATCATGGTCCAGCGTCGCGCCCGCTCAGAAATGGACCGCGGCGCCGAGCCGGATCGCACGGGGTCGTTGCGGCGTGACCTGGTTGCCGGCCATCACGCCGAACGGATTGCCGAGCGCGAAGATGTTGCCGTGTTCGTCGAGCAGGTTGGTCGCGTCGAGCGAGACGTTCACGCGCCCGAGCGGGACGGTCGCGCCGATCGCCGTATCGAAATACCGGCCCTGATGCACGTCGAGCGCCGTGCCGACGCCCAGCCGCGATCGGCCGACATAGCGCACCGATCCGGACAGCTCGACGCGGTGTCCGGCGGCATGGAGATCGTAGCGAAGCCCGATGCGCGCGATCGCGTCGGCAATGTTGGGCAGACTTGCGTCCCGCTCGCCCGCGAAACCCGGTGCCGGTTTCGCGAGCCTGCTGTTGTCGGCGAACAGGGCGCCGTCGATCGCGAGGCTGGCGATGGGCCGCCAATTCGCCTGGACCTCGAAGCCGATGATGCGGCCCGTCCCGATGTTGGTCGTGTAGGGCAGGCCGTCGCCGTCGACCAGATCCGCCTGAATGTCCTTCCAGTGCGTGAAGGAGAACGCCGCCGTCGCGGTCAGGCGATCACTCGCCCCGCCATAGCGGACCCCGGCCTCGTAATTGGACACGCTGTCCGCCTCGAAACGCTGCGTGACGCTGCCCTGCACCGACAGTCCGCCGGGTCGATAGCCTTCCTGATAACGAGCATAGACGGAAAGCCGGGGGCCCGGTTTCCACAGCCAGCCCGCCGACGGCAAGACCGCCGTCGCGTGACGACGAGGTTCGGACCCCGCGCCGACCTCGTCGAGCGTATGATCGATGAGGCGCGCATATTCGAACCGCGCACCGCCGGTCAGGAACCAGCGGCGCGCGACACGCAGAGTCGCCTCGCCGAACAGCGACGCCTCTTCGGCGACGTCGTTGGTGCCGGCGATGCGGTCGTTCGTGCCGGGGGCGCCGAGCGTCCGCGTCAGCCGGTCGCCGCTGCGCAGCAGTTCGTTCCCGACGACCCAGCTGCTGCCATCCCCGTATTCCCGCGAAAGCCTGGTTTCGCTGGTGAGCAGCGTGATGAGGTTCATCTCCTGATAGCGACGCGGCTGAGCCGCCGTCAGGCTGGCGTCGTACGTCGAGTCGACGTCGTGGCGGACCACCGAGGTCGCCGAGACCAGCTGCGTCGATCCCAGGGCGTGTCGGATCGTCAGGCTGGCGAGGGCATAATCATTGTCGAACGGCTGCGCGAGAACGCTCGAGCGCTGGAGCGGCGGCAGTCCGCGCTCGGCATACTGCCCGTCCCGGCTGTTGATGCCCTGGACGACGGCGCCGAGATCGAATGTCCAGTCGGCGGCGGGCCGATAGCGCAGCGAGGCACGCAGGCCACGGGTCGTCGTGTAATTGATGTCCTTCAGCCCGCGGAGCGGATCGTCGATATAGCCGCCGTCGATATCGCCATAGCCGACGACGCGCAGCCCCAGCCGATCGCGGTCGATCGGCAGGTTGAGGATCGCCGAGACGTCGCCGCCGGGCGCGCCCTGCGCCTGGAGCGTGCCGCCGCCGGCGATGTCGAGCGACGTCTCGGTCAGATCCGGCGCGACCGGCACCAGCCGGACGATGCCGCCGAGCGAACCCGCGCCATAAAGCGCGCCTTGCGGCCCTTCCAGCACTTCGACCGATCCGACGTCGTAGAGCGCGAGTTCGGGATCGGGCGCGTTGTAGTTCAGTCTGATCTCGCCGAGATACTCGCCGACCGTCGCCTGTGTCGGGCCGTTGAAGCTCGAGTCCGCGATGCCTCGTATGAACAGCTTGTTGCGACCCGGCCCGAGATGCGTGGAGGAGAGGATCGGCACCTGATCGACCAGCGCCTGGGAACCATGAACCAGCCGATCGGGGCGTATCGACGCGCCGTCGACGAGCACCACGCTACCGATATAGTCCTGCAGCGTCGCCGATCGCTTGCTGCCGGTGACGATGATGTCCGGGCCCGCCGACGCATCGATCGGCGACGACCGTTCCCGCCGCGGGTTCGCCGCGGCTGGCCTGCGCCGGACGACCTCGAACGTCTGCGCATCGGCCTGACGATAATCGGCGATCGTGCCCGCAAGGATGCGGCCGAGCGCCGTCGCGACCGACATCCGGCCCCTGACGCCGCGGACCGCGATGCCCGCGATCGCGGGATCGCTCACCCCGATCGTCACCGCGGCCTCGGCGCCGATCGCCACGACCGTCGAGCGGAGCGAGCCCGGCGGAATGTCGAACCGCGGCACCCGCACGGGCTCTGCGTGACCGGCGGACGCCAGCACGACGATCGTCACGGCACCGAGCGGGATGCGCCTCACCGAGTAGGCATTGTCATTCGCCAGCCTTGCGCCGTCTGTCGTATGTCCACACCCATCGCCGCGGCCATCCGTTGGAACATCAGCCGTCGGTCGCGATCGACCATGACGACGCCGCTGAACCGGCGCTGCGCGAGCGCCGGGTTCACCTCGACGGGCTCGCCGATGCTGCGCGCGATATCCTGCGCGACGTCGGTCAGCAGGGCATCACGATAGACCAGTTCGCCGGTGCGCCATCCGCCGACGGCCGCGGGGTCGATCGTCTGCACGGTCGCGGTATCGTCGGCGATCCGAAGCGACTGGCCGCCGTCGAGACGGACGGCCGCACCGCCCGGATTGTACAGCACCGCGCCTTCGCGAACCGCGATCTGGGTCACATCGGCGTGCCGGACGACATCGAACGCCGTGCCGACGTCCTGGAACGTCGCGCTGCCAGCCCTTACCGAAAACGGATGCGCGGTGTCGTGCCGGACCGCGAAGAAGGCTTCGCCCCGCTCCAGTGCGGCGACACGGGCATCGGCGCGGTCGAGACGAAGCCTGCTGTCGCCGTTGAGCGTTATGGTCGTTCCGTCCAGCGTGATCGAACGCCGTCCGCCGGCGGCGGTCTGCACCAGATACGGTTGCGCACCGCCCTTCATCGTGCCGGGCAGCATGAAGACCGCCAGCCCCGCGGCCACCGCCAGTCCGGCGCCAAGGCCCCAACGCGACCAGTGGCGATGCGCCACGACCGGATCGGGCAGATTGTCGTTGAACGGCAGCGGCGATGCCGCCAGCGGCTGGGGCGGCGAAAGGTGCGCGGTCGCCTCCGCAATCGCCAGGCTTGCTTCGTTGAAGGCATCGAGATTGCGCGGGTCCGCCTCGAGCCACGCGGCATGGGCTTCCCAGTCGCGGAACGACGGGTCGTGGATGCCGCGCACCCAGTCGAGCGCCTCTTCGATGCGCTGGCGATCAGCGGCGGCCATCGATGGGCTCCCTGTCGGCCGGTGACGGAGCGGCGCCGTCGGTGACGCACCCGCGGGCGGCGGCGATGGCGCGATATGCCTTCTGGAGATGCTTCTCGATGGCGCTCAGCGTGATGCCGAGCTCGGCGGCGATCTCGCGCTGCCCGATCTCGTCGACACGGTGCCGGCGGAAGATATATTCGGTGCGCGAACCGAGCCCGGCGAGCACGCGGTCGATCTGACGCAGCCGCTCGCGCCCGATCAGGATGCGTTCGGCCGCCGGCGCGTCGTCCGCATCGCCGTCGCCGCCCTGCACATCCGTGCGATAGGACATTTCGCGACCCTGGCGGCGATGCGCCGCGCGATACCGGTCGAGCATCAGATTGTGCGCCATGCGATAGAGATAGGCGAGCGCATCGTCGACGTCGAGCCGCGCTCGGTCGTCTGTGCGGTGGAGGAGCCCGGCAGCGTCA
>CAZZZX010000055.1:0-10778 GCA_964658585.1 uncultured Novosphingobium sp. | reverse complement strand
CGAGGAGGTCGCCCAGCTACAGATTACACCCAAGGCCGCCTGATCGATGCGGCCCGGAACCACACCCGAAATTACACCTCATTGACGGACGCGACCTCTAAGACCGTGAATAAGAAAGCGAAGCATAGTTTTGAAAGCAGGACTTCGGGATAAATAGGTTAAACAATTCTGAGGTGATACCGACGGAAGGCCGTACGTTGTGCGGCTCTAAGCCAACGGCCCTGCAGTCTTGGATGCATATGTTACTACAATTCGGTGCGCGGCCAGCCCGAGAACTTGCAAAGGTGGTCGCAATTACCTCACTCTTGCGTTGAAAAAACGTTACTCGTGACGTTTTAGATTGCCCGCGACGATGCCGTGCCCTGCCCTCAATCGACAGACTGGAACGTCGAGCACGCAAAGCGCCCAGCTCCACAATTGCGCAATATCGTGAAGTTAAATAATGCTGGAAACGGCGGGGTTGATAAGGTAGGCTGCGCCATTCACGCTCAAGGATTTTCGGCTCGATCCTTGGCTGTATTTCGATAGCATCTGTTATCATACTGGCTATGATGGTTGTGAGATTAGAGCTAGATGGGGACCGACTTGAGCTCCCCAGTTAAGACGTGCTTGTCCTTGTTTCGAGAGATCAGGTTTGCCTGCGAAGCCAAGCTATTGTGTCGAGACGGTACCAAACGTCAACTACATCCGTCTGACGTTCTCCGGTATAATGGATGCGGACTCGCTCGACGCTTTCGAGCAGGAACTTACTTTGGCCTTCGAGCGCATGCGTGCAGAGAATGGTCTATCGAACGATTACCTAATGCTCGTGGATACCACAGAAGCAGGCGTGGTTGCGCAACAGGTTACCACGCGAGCGCAGACGATTATTGCTCGTTTCGCTCCGCGATTGCGCCGCATCGCGATACTTGTTTCGGCTTCGGCTCTGGAAATGATGCAAGCAAAACGGGTCGCCGGGATCGACACGGCGGCTTTCTTTCGTGACGAAGTCGCGGCGTCCGCTTGGCTGTTTGAAGATGATAGTGGCGCTCGGTGAACCGGTATGCAGATTACAAAGCGATCGCTGACACGGGTTGATAGCTCCTCCCAGCGCGCATCAGCGACGGAGGCACGCTGCGCGACGTTGGGACCAAAGACAACACCGCTCGGAGGTCTGGGCCAACCGCCTATCGCAGCCGATCCAACGAGGCGTGGCGCAGGTCGACAGGTCGGGCCAGTCGTATTCATCGAATCAAGCGCAAGCCAATGCCGGCACGTACCGCGTCCGTCAACGCCGCCAAGTTCGCGGCGCGAGCCAGTATCGAGCTTTCCATATGTGGACATCCCGTTAGGTGCAAGCGGTAATTGAGGTGGTTGGGCGTGTAGTCGGATGCTGCCATCTGTTCGGCCTCTGATGCAGCGATGGAGCTGCGGGTTTGTATGGGAGTTCGCGGACGAGAACCACTTCACCAATAGTGAACCGCGCCGGGTCTACCGGAGGCATTGGGTTGTGAGTCACGCTGCCATATCGATGTTGTCTGCGGCAGCATAATATTGCTCTTCGGCTTCGGCAGGCGGGATGTTGCCGATGGGCTCCAGCAGCCGGCGATGGTTGAACCAGTCGACCCATTCGAGGGTCGCGTATTCGACCGCTTCGAAGGATCGCCAAGGTCCACGGCGATGGATGACCTCGGCCTTGTAGAGAGGCCGTTGATCGTCTCGGCCAAAGCGTTGTCGTAGCTGTCCCCGACGCTGCCGACCGACGGCTCGATCCCAGCTTCGGCAAGGCGCTCGGTGTACTTGATGGACACGTATTGCGACCCGCGGTCGCTATGATGGATGAGGCCGCCCCGATGGGCCGGCCGACGATCATGAAGCGCCTGCTCCAGGGCGTCGAGAACGAAGCTGGCATGCGCCGTTCTACTCGCTCGCCAACCGACGATCCGCCTGGCGTAGGTATCGATGACGAAGGCGACGTAGACGAACCCCGCCCAGGTCGCGACGTAAGTAAAGTCCGACACCCACAGCATGTTAGGCGCTGGCGCGTAGAACCTGCGATTGACGTGATCGAGCGGGCATGGCGCCGCCTTGTCGCTGACGGTCGTGCGCACCGGCTTGCCCCGGAACACGCCTGCCAAGCCCATTTCGCGCATCAACCGCGCGATCGTACAGCGGGCGACCGGAAAGCCTTCCCGCATCATCTGCCGCCAGACCTTGCGCACGCCGTAGACCGCGAAGTTCTCGGCAAACACGCGCGCAATCTCCGGCTTCAGGGCGACATCCCGTTGCGCCCGCGCCGAAAGGCGTGTCGGATCCTGTCGCTGCGCGACGCGCTCGTGATAGGTGGATGGGGCGATCGGCAGGACGCGGCAGATCGGCTCGACCCCATAGGCATCGCGATGATCGTCAATGAAGGCGATCATCGCCGGAACGGGCGGTCGAGCTCCGCCTGCGCAAAATATGCCGATGCCTTGCGTAGTATCTCGTTGGCCTGCCGCAGCTCACGGACCTCGCGCTCTAGCGCCTTCACCTTGTCGGCGACTTCAGTCGGGACGCCGGCGCGCTTGCCACTGTTGACCTCGGCCTTCTTCACCCACTCATGCAACGTGTAGGCCGAGCAGCCGACCTTCTCCGAGATCGAAACCACCGCCGCCCATCGTGACGGGTGATCCCGCTCGTGGTCGAATACCATCCGCACCGCGCGCTCGCGGACCTCCGGCGCAAACTTGTTTGTCGTCTTGCTCATACAGGCTCCACCTTCTCAGGAGTTGGAGCCTCCGGCAAACCCGGCGCGGTTCACATGGCCGCCCTAATACCAGACTTTGGACACGATAAAGATCACTTGAGCCGACGTGCACTACTCAAGGAGAGAGGCCAATGCCGCCTTTGCCGCAAGGCGGCCAGAAGTAAAAGCCCAGCCCAGCCCGTGGCCATGTCCCGAGATTGTGAAACGGCCCTGTCCTGTGTTTCCGGCGGCATAAAGGCCGGAAATGGGTTGGTCCGCCTGATTGAGGACGCGCAGGCTAGTGTCGACCGCTAGTCCGATCGGTGCGGCCAGACCCCATAGTTTAAGCGGACCCAAGGCATGAAACGGCCCTTCAGCCAACTTTCTATCTTGCGTCCGCTCTGCGTTCACTACCTCTAGGGTAGCACGGAACGCGCTCTCGGGTATCTTAAGTTTCTCAGCAAGCTCGCTAGAAGTCCGTCCGTATGTATACAAATCGGGCCGTGACCGTTTGAAATCCGGTAGATAAGCGTAAGCAACGCCTGGGGCTGTTGACAGAAAGTCCGGCCACTTTGAGTATTTCTTAGCTAACCTATCGTCCAGAATTAACCAGCACTCTCTGACTTTTTCCTTTGCTAGGCTGATCTCGGGGATACCCTCATCAGCACCGACCCGACGCCCCTGCTTCGTGACCAGAATAGCGCCAGCTTTAAATACCTCCGGATCAGGCCTTAGAGCGGCCGTAATGAAACTCATCACGAAAGGCCGCGTGAGCTTTGCCGGCAGATGCTTCATACCCCAGGCCATGAGAGATGTTGCTGTCTTGTTGAGAGGAAGTCTCTGAAGTCGTGGCTTATGCGGCGGGGCGACAAATCGCATCTTCATCACATGCTCGGGTCCCATGTCCCTTCTGGGAAGTATCTGGGCTCCCACGTCGCACGCCATCAAATGACCATCTCCCGTGGCGAGCGGGTTCCAGGGTTCGATGCTTTCCGGCCACGACTTAATATACTGACGCAACAGAGTTTCGTTGGCTGCCATATCTCCGGTTGCGAGAATTACCCCGTACTTCGAAGTGATTTGCACCTCGTCGCCGGATCCACGTCTGGCGACGATCCCCGTCACTCGGCCTCGCTCGGTGATGAGAGAGCTGACTCTGCAGTCAACAATGACATCGACGCACAGCCGACTACAGGCGCGCGAAAGACACTCGATGTACGCTCGCGAAGTTGGCACAACTTGGTGCATGCGGTCAGCGCTGCTCGGCGGCTGGGGATACGGTCCAAGGAAATTGACCCCAAGCTTTTTTAAGATCTCGACCGTCTCGCCGGCATTGTCCGCTAGCAGCTTGCGCAGCGCGGGATCATCTTCAAAACCGAGCCGCGTGGCAGCGGCCTCAAGATCGCCGAAGTGGCTGGGTGCGGAGTCGGCTATGCCGGCCGCTAGTTGGTAGCTGGTTCCGGAGGCTGAAATTGAACCAACCGAAAGAGCCGTCGTTCCACCAAGTTGCTTCGCCTTTTCTAGAAGGATCACGCTCTTTCCCTGGTCGGCCGCGGTCACCGCTGCCATCAACCCGGCGCCGCCGCCACCGACTACAATCAAATCTACGCTATTCATGAATATCCTTCCTCGTGTGGCGGCCTTTTGATTTAGAGGAGCGCCCCGCCCCCATTTCGGCACCTTCTCAGTATGCTTTGCAGGTCAGTCCGGGTTGGTCGACGTAATACATGCTGTCTCTCGCCCCTTAGCCTCCGAAACCGGCTTTGCGCGACACCGGCGAAGTCTCGTCGACCTTCAAGAACTTGCCGACAAAGGAGTTGAACATCGCCGAATGCTCGATTTGCGCCCAATGGCCGCAACGATTGAACACGAGCAATTGCGAATTAGGGAGCATGCTTAGTACCCGAAGACTTGCCTCTATTGGAACAATACGGTCGTCCCTGCCGTGGATGATCAAAGCGGGAGTCTTGACCATAGGCAGAGCAGCCGCAAGGCTTGTAGCTTCGTCTTTCTTCGGAGTCATTTTGCCGAGTTCCGCACGTCTCAGAAAATTCTGGAGGTGATTGGGATTGTCGTTTGCACTTTTGGCACGTTCGAAAAGCAGCTGCTCTGTTACGAACGACGAGTCGAATACCATTACCTCGCATAGGCGTCGGAAGTTGTCGGTCGTAGGGTTCCGGTAGGTCTCTACCAGTACCTGCATTCCCGCCGTCGGTCCTGCCGGGGAAAGTGACATTGGGAGGCCCAGTCCCCCGATAGCAGCCCCCATAGCCACTATATGGGAAACGCGCTCATTATAGTCGACGGCTAGATTGAGGGTGATAACGCTGCCCATCGAATTTCCGATGAGCGCCGCTTTCTCGATCTGCAGCTCGTCCATAAGATTTTTGATTGCCCTAGCCTGGGCTTGCGGCACGTCATCGATCGATGGACCAAACTCATCTGACTTCCCATACCCAGGAACATCGGGTAGGATGACGCGATATTCAGCGGCAAGCGCCCTAGCGTTATCTTGAAAGTTGCTCCAGCCCGAAGCGCCCGGACCGCCACCATGCAGCATGATGATCGGATAGCCTGATCCAAGCTCATTATAGTGGATCTTCCAATCCGCCGTTTGAGCATATCGGCTGGTAGACTGCTCTGTATATTCTCGCATCATCTGGAGGTCTCTCTCATTATTGCAGCATCAGAGTAAATGATTTGCTCGGCGGAGTTTGCGGTTTGCTCCCGGCGCCTGCATCGCTATACCATTTAAACCCATGCGTTACTCCTCCGGATCCGCGAATAATATGAAGATATTAGCTCCTCAAGAGACCCTGCCCCCAAGAGTTAAGGGTGTATTCTTCATGCGGCCAGTTGCCTATCGGTCTGTCATGCTCGACAGTTTCCAACTCAGCGGAGATTTCGACCCAGTTCCCGTCAGGATCGTGTATGAACAAGAAGAGATTGTTTCCCGGGCCATGGCGTCCCGGCCCCCACTTCAGGGGAATACGGTGCTTAGCAAAACTATCGGCCCAATCACGAATGAGGCTCCACTCACTAGCCTCGTAACAGTGATGATCTAGCCGATTCTCGCTAGCAGCGAAGATAGCTAAGCTGTGATGTTCATGGCTGCACCTTAGGAAGGCCGTCGTCAGCGTTCCGTCGTTATCGAATACCCGGTCACTAAGCGTGAAGCCAACGACATCGATGAAGAAGGTCAACAAACGTGATACGTCAGTACTTGCGAAGACGACGTGTTGCAAACGTGCGGGACGTTTGGAAACTTCATCTAGTTGTTTTCCAGCCTGCACCGCAGGCAGCCCAAAAATAAAGGAGTTCCCGTCGGGGTCATCAAACTTCAGCGCCTCAGACATCCCCGCACTCGCTACCGTTTGAAACGCAACGCCTGCTTGCGTCAGTCTCTTTTCCAGACCCCTCAAATCGTCCAGATCAGGCACCACATAAGCCGCGTAGGCGAGTGTCCTACTGGCGCCCCCCGATAGATGCAGACGCCGCTCAGATGCTAAGCCCAGAACTCCGCTCTGCTCGCACTCGAAGGAATAACCGAGTGCGTTTCGATAAAATCTAGCGAGCGCTGTAACATTGGGCGTCTGAAGCGCAATTTCGTACAGGGATGCCCGCAGCAGCGCCCTCGACTCCTGTTCGTACATCGCGCGTCCCTTACAGAATTCTCTCATCGTGGGAATACAGCCTTTCGCGCGCTGGTGCAAGCTTGCGCAATGAGAGCAACATGGCGAGATATCTGGTTTGGATCGCTTGCATAATAAGGGCTCCCGAATGACGACGTCTGATCGGCTCCTATCGGTTTTGGACCTGTTCGATCTTGATAGACCCGATTGGGCGGTAGAGGAGGCCGCGGCTGAATTGGGGTTGGCTACCAGTACGACTTATCGCTATTTCGCAAGTCTCACGGCGAGTGGAATGCTCGCTCCGTTTGCATCCGGCCGTTATATTCTTGGTCCGACGATCATACGTTATGACCGCCTTCTGCGGCTTACCGATCCGTTAGTTTCGAGCGCGATGCCGGAAATGCGGGGTATCGCGGCGCTCGAGCCGAGCAGTACTGTTGTCTTTCTATGTCGCCTGATTGGTAACCAAGTTATGTGCGTAGCACAGGTATCCATTGAGGATCCACCGTTTGCTGTTGGTTACGAGCGGGGGCGCCTGATGCCTTTGTTCAAGGGGTCGGCGTCAAAAGCAATCCTTGCTTCGCTTCCTTCACGCCACATAAGGTCTCTATACCGTAGGGAGCCGGAGAGCTTTCTAGAGGCAGGCCTCGGGACAAATTGGGATGAAGCCCGCGACGCTCTTCGGAAGATTCGGCTCGACGCTTTGGTTGTCTCTAACGGGGAGATCGACGCCGGCATGCGGGGCGTTTCGGTGCCGCTTATCGCCGAAGGCGGTGCCTTTTTGGCGAGTCTGAATGTGGCCGGACGGCAAGAAGCGCTTCCCCCAGAGACAGTCAGACGAATCGGTGAAGCACTGAGGGAGGCCGCTCCTCGGATCCTTTCAAACATTCGCTCCGTGCCGCTTCCCTCTGCCTAAAGCCTTGCGCATCGCAGCCCGGGGCCATAGTACGGATTATCGCATTTTGATAATCTGGAGTCTCGCATGCGTTATGGCAGCATAAGCTTGGAAGGGCACCCGGCCTGGGGTGTTATCGATGGCGACGAGATTGCTATCCTAAATGAGTGGCCCACTCTCCGCGAAGCGATCGCGTCTGACGGTTTATCTCGGAAGGCCTACTCGGAAGGTCGTCGGCTGCCGATCTCCGCTGTCAAATGGATGCCTGTCATTCCCGAACCTAGGAAGATCCTCTGCGTGGGTCTGAACTACGAGAAACATAGGGAGGAGACGGGGCGAGCCGTCGTTTCCAATCCCACTATCTTTACGCGTTTTGCGGACTCTCAAACGGCGCATAACGAGGCCATAGTCCTCCCGCTGGAGAGCGAAAACCTTGATTATGAAGGAGAACTGGCAGTGATCATTGGGAAGGGCGGCCGTCGCATTCCGGCGGCTACCGCCCTTGGTCATGTCGCAGGTTATTCCTGCTACAATGACGGATCCATTCGCGATTGGCAGGCTCACAGCATCCAATTTATACCCGGAAAAAATTGGCCGGATACCGGAGCGTTCGGCCCTTGGATGGTTACGCCCGACGAGTTTGGCGCGCTAGGACCGCAGCGCCTCCAGACCCGGCTAAACGGAGAGCTCATGCAAGAAGCAACGCTTGAGGAAATGATTTTCCCAGTCGCGCGCCTTATCGAGTATGTTTCGACCTTCACGCCCCTATCTCCAGGAGACGTGATCGTTTCGGGCACGCCCGGTGGCGTGGGGATTAAGCGCAATCCACCGGTTTTTATGAAACCTGGTGATCTTATCGAGGTAGAAATTGACGGCATTGGAACTCTATCGAACACGATCGAGCGTCGAACCTAACCCGATTGAGACTGCACCATGCTTTCTGATTACTCGGTCGCCATCGTGGGTGCCGGGCCGACTGGCTTAGTCCTCGCCAACCTGCTCGGCAACTCTGACATCGCAACGATTTTGATCGAAACAAATCCTGCGACTGTGTCCGAACCGCGCGCTGTATCGATTGACGACGAGTCGCTAAGAGTGGTACAGGGTCTTGGCCTGCTCAACGAAATCCAACGCGAGACTGTTTCAGGTTATGGCTCTGAGTATTTCGGGCCGGCGGGTGACCTATTCCTGAAGGTCAAACCCTTGGCCGAACCTTATGGTCATCCGAGACGAAACGCGTTTCGACAACCGGTCTTCGAAGCTCAGCTTCGCGAAGGCCTCGTACAGCAATCCTCAATCGAGGCGCATTTCTCGTCAACGGTCGACAGTATCGTCGAGGAGCCTACGGGTGTACTCCTCCGGATAATCGATCGCCAGGGAACTTCGCGTGAGATCCGCGCAGACTATGTCGTTGCTTGCGATGGCGCTCGCAGCGCTATTCGAGAGGCGCTCGGCCTAAAGTTGGAGGGAAGTAGTCTCGACGAGCGTTGGCTCATCATCGACCTCGAAAATTCACCGGCCGAGTCTTCCGAAACCCTTGTATATTGTGACCCGGACCGTCCATGCATAGCGCTTCCAGGCCCTCGCAAGACGCGGCGCTATGAGTTCAAACTGCTTCCACACGAATCCGACGCCGACATGTTGGCGGACGCTAGCGTCACCGAACTCCTGCGCTCTCACGATGCTGCGGACTGCAGTAAGATTATACGTAAAACGGTTTATCATTTTCATGCGCGAATCGCTGACCGCTGGGGTTCACGTCGGATATTCCTGGCCGGCGATGCTGCCCATCTTATGCCACCCTTCGCGGGTCAAGGAATGAATAGCGGCGTCCGAGACGCGGCTAATATCGGTTGGAAACTATCCGAGGTCGTGCGCGGGCGGATCGGCCCGCTGCTCTTAACAAGCTACGAAGAAGAGCGCCGCGGTCATGTCGAAGGAATGATCAAGCTTGCACTTCGGATGGGGACAATCATGGGTCCGCCGTCGCGATTTCGCGGTAAAATCACTCGCGGCTTATTCCATTTTCTCAAATTATGGCCTGCAGCCCGCAGTTTCTTTGCCGAGATGAAATATAAACCTTCGCCGCAGTTTAAAAGTGGGTTTCTGTTGATAACAAAGCGCTCACGGCGCGCGGCTGTTGGCCGGATGTTGCCACAACCCCGGGTGAGTGACGCCGGCGGCGGTTCTATTTTACTGGATGATCTCCTTGGTAAGGGATTCTCGCTGCTTGGCGTGGATATCGAACCTAGCGTCGTTCGCGAGTTTTCACTTGGTGAGATCTGGGACCCGTTACTAGCAAACCGGGTAGCTCTCGAAGCCGCGCGAGCCCCGGACCTAGCGTTCCTGAGCGGAAAGTTCGTTCTGCTGCGCCCCGACCGTTATGTCATGGCCTGTTTTTCTCCGGCCGAACGATCAAAAACCGTCGAGATGCTCAATGAGCTCTGGCAGCAGAGTTGGCCTGTGGAGAGGCGGAAATGAACGATATTCTGCAGGACGAGGTAAAGGCGACGCGGAAGGCACTCGTACATGCAAACCACATCCTTGCCTATCATGGGGTCCTCGATGCCTTCGGTCATGTTAGTGTACGTCACCCATCGTTCAATGATAGGTTTCTGATATCACGCAGCATGCCCCCAGCATCGGTTACAGACGAAGATCTGATGGTCATTCACGACGACGGGAAACCCGCCGACGGCGAACCCCACCGTCCGTTCCTCGAACGTTTTATACATTCCGCGATTTACAACGCGCGCGCGGATGTGGCCGCTATCGTGCATAGCCATTCGCCTGCGGTGATACCGTTCAGCGTGGTGAGCGAGTCAGCGCTTCGTCCTGTTTTCCACATGGCTGGTTTCATTGGGCCGAACGTGCCGATCTTTGAGATCCGCGACATCGCCGGCGATGCGAGTGATATGCTTGTCCGCACGCCTGAAATTGGCGCGCATTTGGCAGCCTGCCTCGGCGACTCGACGATAGTTCTCATGCGCGGCCATGGATCAACCTGCGTTGGCGCAGATGTCAAACAGGCGGTTTTTCGCGCTATTTATCTCGCCATCAATGCGCAAATTCAGTCGAGCGCCCGACAGCTTGGGACGCCGACATTCCTCAATACCGCCGAGGCTGCGAACTCCGATGCGGCAAATAGCGGCCAAATCGAGCGCGCATGGGATTTGTGGCGCTCGGAGGTCGCGCGATGACGCGTGATTTTAAATAAGGCTTTGGATCGTGCCGGTGGTCCGGCGGCGGTGGGTTGCGATATGAGTCCGTCCGCAACGCCCGCCTGCGGACTTTATACCGGTTCCGAGATGATCTGATTCGTTGGGAGTTTCCAACGGATCGAAGTGGTGATTCATAGGCTGGGATGGAGGTGACCATGCCGATGCTGACGATCCGGAATGATTTGACGGCCGAGGAGCTGCGGCGGCTGGCGCGTCGCGAGCGCGATGCGCGCGTTGGGCGGCGGATGCTGGCGATCGCCAATGCACTCGACGGCATGAGCCGGGCGATGGCTGCAAAGCTCGCGGCATGGACCGGCAGACGCTGC
>CAZZZX010000054.1:0-10863 GCA_964658585.1 uncultured Novosphingobium sp. | reverse complement strand
GGTGTTGGTCAGCGTCACCTCGCCCCCGGTCATCGCGGCCGCGACGGCGTAGGTGCCCGCCTCGATCCGGTCGCACAGCGTATCGAGCCGGCGCGCGGTGCGCACGTGCCAGGTCCGGTCGAACACGCGCAGGATGATCGACGACAGCACCCCGCCGATCGAGGTCCAGAACTTGGCGGCGGTGATGTGGAGCAGCGCGATCAGCGCCGCCTGCATCGTCGTCGGATCGGCGCTCGCGCCCATCGCCTGCACCGCCTTCAAGAGCGCCGCGACGATGCCGAGAAAGGTGAAGGTCAGCCCGACCGCGACGAAGATGTTGGCCCACCAGGCGAGCACGCGGGTCTCGTCGCCGATATGGAGGAACCAGCCCTCGGGGCGCGCGGTGGCGACGATCGGATCGCTCTCCAGATCGATCAGCGTGTCGCGATACTGGAGCCAGGCGTGGCGCAGCGCCGACGCGCCGGGTCCGCGCGCCGCGAGCACCGCGTCGATCTGCGCGAAGCCGGCGGCGAACGCCGCACGCGCCTGCGGGCCGCTCTCGGCTTCGGCGACGCCGCCGAGCGCATCGAGCCGCGCGTCGAGCGCGCGCGAGAAGGGCCGATAGTGGCGCCGCGCATTGTCGGCGACGATCCACGCGCACCACAGCAGCAGCGCGGTGGCGATCCACAGCGCGATGTTGGGGATCGCGAACAGCGCGACGACACCGGCATCGACACCGCCGAACAGGAGATCGAATGGCTGCATGGGCTCCGCGACGCGACCGACGAGGCGTCCCGTCTAGCCGCTGTTCCGATCGGGCACACCCTGGATTTGCGACGACGGGCCGGACATCGAGCCGCCCCGGCCGCGCGACCCTAGAACTTGAAGCTGACCGTCCCGAAGATCTCGCGCGGGTCGATATATTCGACGCTGGTCGAGCCGTCGCCATAGGGATCGGCGAATTTCGAGTTGATGCCGTCCTTGTCGGTGAGATTGCGCGCCGAGACCGAGACGTTCCATGGCCTGGCGTCGGGCTGGTAGCGGACGAAGGCGTTGTAGATCGTGTAGGCGGGCACCCGATCGAAGGCGTCGACCGCGAAGATGCGATAGTTGAACGCGCCGCGATAGACGACCTCCCCGCGCAGCGTGACGGTGCCGCCCGCCATGTGCCAGTCGTAGCTCGCGCTGCCCTGCGCCTGGACGCCGGGCAGCTTGGGGATGCGATTGCCGTCGACATCCTGGCGCGCCGCGGCGACCGCGCTCACCACGCGCGGATCGTAGTAATAGGCGGGCGGGAAACCGATCGCCGCATAGGTCGCGGCGCGCACCTGCGCCGCGGTCTGTGCGTCGATCGTCCGGAAATGGCTGGTGAACCTGCCGCGGCCGAGCGACAGCGTGCCGTCGAGGCGTAGCCCGCGTGCCGGCAGCAGCGAGCCCTCGAACTCGGCGCCCCAGATGCGCGCGTGCGGGATGTTGTCGGTGCCCCCGGCGAACGGCACCGGATCCTCGGCGGTGAACTGGAAATCCCTGTACCAGTAGTAATAGCCCGCGACGTTTAGCCGCAGCTTGTGATCGAAGAGGTCGTTCTTGGTGCCGATTTCGGCCGCCCAGACGGTCTCCTTCCGGTAGGTCGGCGGGACGAACTCGGGACCGCCCGCGCCGAACGGGGCGGTCGAGACGAAGCTCACCCCGGTCGGCTTGTAGCCGCGCGATCCCGTCGCATAGACCATGTTGGCGGGCGTCAGGCGATATTCGGCGCCTAGCTTGCCGGTGACCGCCGCGCTGGTCGACCGGCGCGGCGCCTGCGCCACGTAATACTGGAAGGGCTGCGCGGAGACCTCGTCCCAGCTGTAGCGCACGCCCCCGATCAGCGAGAGCCGGTCGTCGGCATGATAGGTCGCCTGGCCATAGCCCGCGATGCTGGTGTGCTGGTACGGGCTGTCGGTCTGGAACTTGACCCCGGTGCCGTCGGGCAGAACGAGCGCGGAGGCGGCGGGGATCGTCGTCTCGAAGATGTTCTGGCGCGCGCGCTGGCGCAGATAGAAGGCGCCGACGTCCCAATCGAGCCGGCTGCCGGGCTGCGAGGCGAGCGAGACCTCCTGCGTGAAGGTGCGGCTCCTGTCCTGCCACAATGTGATGTCGTCGAAGAAGAAGGGGCTGGCGAGGCGGTCGTTGTCGGCGGTCTGGTGCTTGTCGAGCGTCTGATAGGCGGTCACCGATTTCAGCGTCGCGACGTCGCCGATCCGCTCGCTCAGCGTCAGGTAGATCATCCGGGTCTGGAGGTTGAAGATCCCCGGATAATCCTGGGTGACGTGGCGCGGGCGCGGATCGGGGTCGTCGATCTCCTTCTGCAGCGCGGCGGCGTGATCGGCGAAGAACATCTGCCCTTCGAGCAATGCGGTGAAGCGATCGTCGGGCTTCCAGATCAGCGATCCGCGCACGCCGACATTGTTGGCGTCCTCCAGCCCATAGCTCTTCTCGCCGGGCACCGCGGTGGCCTCGCCATATGGCGCGTGGCGCAGATAGTGGATGCTGGCGCGCGCCGCGATCGTGTCGCTCACGGGGATGTTCACCGCGGCGTTGGCCTTGATGTAATCGTAGGTGCCGCCGCTCAGCTCGGCGGTACCGCTCGCCTCGCCGATCACCGGCTTCTTCGTCACGACGTTGATCGCGCCGCCGGTCGAGGTCTCGCCGAACACGGTACCCTGCGGTCCGCGCAGCACCTCGATGCGATCGACGTCGAGCAGGTCCTGGTTGAGCGCGATGACGTTGGCGATGTAGACCCCGTCGATGTGGAAGGCGACGCCGGGCTGCGAATTGGGGTTCTGCGCGGTCTCGTAGCCGATGCCGCGGATCGTGATGATCCGCTCGGCGCCTTCGGACTTGGCGATCGTCAGGCCGGGGACATAGCCGTCGAGATCGACGAGCTGGTTGATGTTGCGCTCGCGCAGCGCCGCGCCCGACAGCGCGGTGATCGACAGCGGCGCGCTCTGGATCGGGGTCTCGCGCTTCTCGCCGATGACGACGATGTCGCCGAGCTGGGCGGCCGGGACGGTCTGCGCCCGAAGCGGCGTGGGTGCCCCCCATATGGCGCTCAGCGCGCCGGCAAGGACCAACGGGTAGCGGACGTGGCGCGACATGGGATCCCCCCCCCAGGTGCGCCGATCCTCCCGTTGCGCAACTCGCGACGCTATGACCGACCGTTGCGGACGTGTCACCATGGCGCGACCAGCGATCATCGCCGGCCTGGCGGCGGATCCTTGCCGAGTTCGATCAGCAGCCGGGTGAGCAGGTAGAGCCGCGGCGTCACGGTGGTGAGATCGAGATATTCCGCCGCCGAGTGGAAGCCGCCGCCGATCGGCCCGAGCCCGTCGAGCGCGGGCGTCCCCGCGCCGTGGGCGAGCGCGCTTTCCGACGCGCCGCCATTGCCCGCGGTCGCGAGCGGGCGCCCGATCTCGGCATAGATCGCGCGGGCGCGGGCGGCGAGCGCGTCGGTGGCGGGGTTGACCGGCAGCGGCGGGAAGGCGGGCGCCACCGTCACCTCGACGCTGGTGCCGGCGACCGCGACCCGCTTCGCCGATGCGTCGAATGCCGCACGCACCGGCGCGAACTGGTCGGCGGTGCGGACGCGATAGTTGATGTCCGCCTCGGCCTTGTCGGGGATGACGTTGACGCGATCGCCCGCCTTGAGCGTGGTCAGGTTGACGGTCAGCCCGTCGCCCGAATGCGGGAACCGGTCGACGGTGGCGAGCTGATGGATCAGCTCGACCGCGGCGTTGCGCCCGTCCTGCGGGGCGACGCCGGCATGGGCGGCGCGGCCGTGGACGGTGAGGTGGATCGTCGCCGAGCCCTTGCGCCACACCGTGACCGCATCGGGCGCGTCGCCGGGCTCGATGTTGAGCTCGACATCGGCCTGCCGCACCAGCCGGTCGATCAGCGTGCGGGTGCCGGGCGAGCCGGTCTCCTCGCTGGTCTCGAGCAGCAGCGTGATGCGCTTGTAGCCGGTCTCTTTCAGTCGGCGGAGCAGTTCGAGCGCGGTCACCGCCTCGACGACGCCGCCCTTCTCGTCCGAGACGCCCGGCCCGGTCGCGCGGTCCCCCGCGATCCGGAACGGCCGCGCCGCCACGGTGCCCGCGGGGAACACCGTGTCGACATGCGCGATGACGAGAATGCGTCCCCGGCCCGTGCCGTCGAGCGTCGCGACCATGTTTTCGCCGAGCCCGGGCTTCTCGGCGGCGACGGTCTCGATCGTGGCGCCGAGCGCAGCAAGCCGGGGCTTGAGCACCGCCATCACCTTCGCCGCGCCTTCGGCATCGCCGGTACCCGAATCGATGTCGACGATCTGCTCGAGCAGCGCGAGCTGGCCGTCATGTGCCGCGGTCGCGGCGGCGAGCAGGCGCTGGTCCGGCGCGGCGGTGGCGGCGGACGCGCCGAGCAGCAATACGGCGGCGAGCAAGACCCTCATGCCGTCCTACCCGCGATCCAGCGGTCGCCGACCTGCTGGAGGATGTCGAGCGGCACCCGCCCGCACGACAGCACCGCCTCGTGGAAATCCTTGATGCGGAAGCGGTCGCCCATCGTCGCCTTGGCCTTGTCGCGGATGCCGGTGAACACCGAGTGGCCGAGCTTGTAGCTGCACGCCTGCCCCGGGGTCGCGGTATAGCGCTCGACCTCGCGCGTGGCGAAGCCCGGTGCCTCGCCCTCCTGCTCGACGAAATAGGCGATCGCCTGCTCGCGGGTCCAGCGCAGGTCGTGGAGGCCGGTGTCGACGACACAGCGATTGGCGCGGAACAGCTGGAACTTGAGATAGCCCAGCCGGCCGAGCGGATCGTCGTCGTACATCCCCATCTCGTCGGCGAGCTGCTCGGCATAGAGCGCCCAGCCCTCGGCATAGCCCGAAAAGCCTACCGTCTTGCGGATCAGCGGCAGGCTGGTGTTCGAGAGCGCGAGCCCGCCTTCCAGCTGATGCCCGGGCAACCCCTCGTGATACACCGTCGTGGCGAGGCAGAATTTGGGCCATTCGGCGCTGTCGTGGAGGTTGAAATACACCAGGCCAGGGCGTGACCCGTCGATCGCCGGTCCCTGCGAAAAGGCGGATGCGGCGCCCGCCTCGGTCTGCACCGGCACGCGTCGCACCTCGAACCGATAGGGCGGCAGCCGATCGAAATAATCCGGCAGCCTGGTCCGGATCGCGGCGAGCCGCGCGTTGCAATAGGCGATCGCCTGCGCCTTGCCGTCGTCGGTGTCGGGGTAGAGCTGGCGCGGATCCCTGTAGAGCGCCGCCATGCGCGCGCCGATCGTGCCCCTGGTCATGCCCTGCGCCTTGAGCAGCGCATCGAGCCGCGCCGAGAGCGCCCTGGCCTGATCGAGCCCGAACTTGTGGACCTCGGCCGGGCTGAGCCTGGTCGTCGTGGTGGTGTGCAGCGCGACCTCGTAGAAGGCCGCGCCCTGCGGCTGCTTCCACAGCCCGGCATCGTGCCACGCCTTCCCGCGCAAAGCCGTCGCCTGCGCGATCTGACGGTCGAGCGCGGGAAGCACCTTGTCGGTGTAGAGACCCGCCGCCTGCGCACCGTAGGTCGCGGCCAGCCCCTTGGCGGCGGCGCGCCTGGTGATCGAGGTGACGACCAGCGCCTGGTCGGCGGGCACGCGCAGCTTCGCCATCTGTGCCAGCGTCAGGTCGAGGATATAGTCGGGCGGAATCACGCCGAGCCCTGCATCGTGGCGCATCCGCTCGGTCTCGTCGTCGAGCTGGCCGGCGAACGCACCCAGCCGCGCGAGATAGGCGTCCGCATCGGAGGCCACTTCGATCTTGTGCTTGGTGTCGAGGAAGTCGGGCACGCTCTGGTAGGCGCCGGTCTGCTGGCTGACCACATAAGGCGACGGGCCGTAGCCGAAGCCGCCATAATCGAACGACTGGATCGCCTTGGCGGAATCGCGCGTGTAGCGGATCGTCTCCCAGTCGAGCCGATCGGCCGGCGTCAGCGTCGCCGGGTCGATCCTGGCGAGCGCGGCGAGGTCGGCCTCGGTCTGCGCCTTGGCGGCGGCGCGGCCGGCGGGCGAGAGATCGGTCAGCCGGAAGCGCAGATCGGCATTGGCGCCCTTGTCGAGCCCGAGCTGGGTCGCGCCCTCGGGCCGCATCCGCAACCCCTCCTGGAACAGCCGGTCGAACAACGCGGCGAGCGCGGGGGACTGGCCTTCGCCGTTCGCGGCGGCGGCGGCGCGGAGCGGGCCGCTCGCGACCGTCGCGGCGGAGGCGAGCAGGAAAGCGCGGCGATCGAACATGGCGAGACCCCTTGCGGACGCGTGACGAGCATCGAGCCTCGGCGATCGGGCCGGCATCGCCAAATTATTTCGATCGCGACATCGCGTCAGGTGGCGGGCACGGGCTCCGGCTCGGGCGCGGTCTGCCTGAGTTGCGCGCGATCGCGATAGGCCGCGATCACCGGGAAGATCATGCCGACCGCGAGCGCGAGATTGCCGAGCACATAGGCGATCCCCGATCCGCGCAGCCCGAAGCGCTGCGAGAGCATGGCGAGCAGCGCCAGATAGAGCAGCGTCGCGACGCACTGGACGACCAGGGCGGTGCGCTGGCGATGCGCCATGTAGAGCAGGGATTCGAGCGGGAAGCTCGCCATCGAGACCGCCAGCGCGAGCATCATCAGCTGGAGCAGATCATATGCCGCGAGATATCTGCGGCCGAAGATCGCGCCGATCACCGGGCGCCCGCCGAGCTGGAGCACGACGATCACCGCGAGCCCGATCGCGCCCGCGATCAGTCCGGTGCGAAGCGCCACCTTCCACGGCCGCGTGCTCGCCGGATCGAGCCGCATGATCTCGGGATAGAAGCCTTTGGTGAGCAGGTCGGCGGGCTTGCCCGCGGTATCGAGCAGCGTCGAGGCGATGCGGTACAGCCCCGCGGCGACCGGCCCCAATATGCCGCCGACCACCAGATTGCTGATCGCGTTCCACGAGGCGCCGAGCGACATCGCGATGTTGGTCGTCCAGGTGAAGCCCCAGGCGCCGGGCAGCCGGCGCGCGGTGCCGAACAGGCCGGGGCGCAGGCCACCCATCAGATCGGCCTTGCGCAGCAGCCGCACCGTGATTCCCCAGCCGATCAGATCGCCGACGATGTCCGCGACGTACCAGGTGACCACATAGGCGGGAAAGCCGAGCCCGAGCGCGAACGCGGCGCCCGCGCCGAGCGCGCGGAGAAACGGCGTCACCGGCTGGTTCCACGCGGTGAGATCGAACCGCCCGAGCAGCCGCATCACCCCGACCGGGGTCGCCGACGCCATCGTCGGGATCAGCGTGCAATAGCCGAGCGCGAGCGGCAGCCACTGCCGGCCGATCCCGAAATGCGGCGCGAGGAGCGGCAGCAGCGCCATCGCCAGCACCATTCCGACCAGCCCGCTCAGCACATCGAGCCCGAAGGCGAGGCGGATCGAATCGGTCACGGTACCGCGGTCGCCGCGGGTCAGCGCGGGCGCCCCATAGCGGATCACCACCTGCCAGGACTGGAACTTGACCAGCGCCGAGACGCCGAGCGCATAGGCATGGATCAGCGTGAGCACGCCGAATAGCGTCGGGCCGAGCCCGCGCCCGACGCAAGACAGTGCGACGACCCCCATCGCGGCGCCGGCCAGTCGTCCGGTCGCCAGATAGCCGGCATTGCGCAAGACGGTGCGCAGCACGCCGTCGTCGAACCAACGCTTCATCGACCCCGCACCACCGTCCGCTACCCGCACAGACGATTCTGTCGGCCGGTTTTAAGATTCGATCAAGGTTTTCCGCCGTTTTTCGGAACTATTGCCCGCCGCGCGCTCGGTTTGCCGCAGCGCATCATCGCCCTGCCGCCCGGCGCTTTCGCCGGACCGGATGATGGCTAGACCGAGAGCGTTCGGGGCGGACTCGGGGGTTTCAGGTGCTCAAGCGTTCCAGATTGCTGGTTTGTTCCTTCGCACTCGCATTGTCCCTGGTTCCGGCTTCAGCCGACGCCTCCGCCGGCAAATTCTGGCAGTGCGTGACCTTCGCGCGGATGTTCTCGGGCATCCAGCTGTTCGGCAATGCGGCGACCTGGTGGTCGCAGGCGACCGGCCATTACGATCGCGGCAATGCCCCCAAGGCGGGCGCGGTGATGGTGTTCAAGGCGATCAGTTCGATGCGCGCCGGCCACGTCGCGACGGTCAGCGAGGTGATCTCGGATCGCATCGTCAAGGTGACGCACGCCAACTGGTCGGTCCCCGGCCGCGTCGAGCGCGATGTCGAGGTGGTCGACACCTCGGCCAAGAACGACTGGAGCTCGGTGCGCGTCTGGTTCAAGGGCATCCACGATCTCGGCCTGCGCCAGTATCCGGTGTACGGCTTCATCTATGGCGGCAAATCGGGCGACGCCCCGACCGCGACCGCGCAGACCGCCGACATCGGCGATACCGACGGCTGAACAAGCCCTCCCTCTGAAGGGGAAAGCGCTGATAGCGCCGCCTACCCAAGGTCATTCACGGCTTGCTTACGCCTGATGCGCTAGGCACCGTCCACAATGATGCACGAGACGATCGAACCCGCTGACGCGGTGGCGGCGCGCCCGCGCTCGGCGGTGTCGCCCGGCGTCGGCCTGTCGGGGCTGGCCGGGCTCGGGCTGTGGTGCCTCTACTGCCATCATGTCGGGCTCGACGGGCCGTACGCGGCGCTGGTCGCGGTGCTGGCCGGCGCGGTGCCGATGGTGGCGTGGTCGCTGATCGTCGATCGCGTCCACCGCAATCCCTCGACCGGGATCGACTGGACGATGCCGCCACGCCCGTGGCGCGCGGTGCTCGACACCGGCCTGGTCAAGCTCGCCGGGCTGTGGACGACCTGGGGGCTGATCGCGCTCGTCTATGCGGTCGGCCGCTGGTACTGGGCGCCGCCCTATCTGTTCGCGATGCGCACGCTGCAGACCGTGTTGCCGCTGCTGCTCGCCGGATCGGTGCCCTACATCCTGTGGATCGAGCGCAGACTGATCGAGCCGCGTGACGGCTGCTGGCGGTTCGGCCGGCTGCTGATGGGACATGGCTGGGACGATGCGGCGGCGCGCGCCGCGATCGCCGCCCATCTGCGCGCCTGGACCGTCAAGGGCTTCTTCACCGCGTTCATGATCTCGACGCTGCCCGGCAACTGGCAGGCGGTGATGGCGATCGATCCCGCGCCGTGGCTCGACGATGTCGTCCAGCTCGGCGAGGGGCTCGTCGCGGTGATGTTCCTCGTCGACGTGACGCTGGCGACGACCGGCTATCTGCTGACGATGCGACCACTCGATTCGCACATCCGCTCGGCCAATCCCTACGTCGCCGGCTGGACCGCGGCCCTGCTCTGCTACCCGCCGCTGTTCCTGATGTATTCGGGCGGCCCACTCGACTATCACGCCGACTTCCGCGCCTATAGCGTCTGGCTCGGCGGCCATCCGCTGCTGCTCACGCTCGACGTGTTCGCGCTGATCGCGCTGACCGGCATCTATGCGTGGGCGACGATCGCGTTCGGGCTTCGCTTCTCCAATCTGACCGATCGCGGCATCATCACCAACGGGCCGTACGCCTGGTGCCGGCACCCCGCCTATCTCGCCAAGAACCTGTTCTGGTGGTGCGCGTCGATGCCGTTCCTCGCGACCAGCGGCTCGTGGATCGACGCGTTCCGCAACTCGGCCATCCTCGCGCTCATCAACGCGATCTATTACTGGCGCGCACGCACCGAGGAGCGTCATCTGCGCGCCGATCCGACCTATGTCGCCTATTGGCAGTGGGCGCGCGACAATGCGCCGGTGACGCGGTTGCTCGGCTCTTTCTTCCCGTCGAGGAGAGGGTCCGGGTGAGGGCACGCACCGGTCGACCCGGTGCGTGCACGATCATCGATGGCGGAACCCCTCACCCACCCCGTCCCCGAGGGGAGCGGGTTCTCGCACTCAATACGCCATCTCGTCGTAGATCCTGGTGATGTCGCCGCCCCACGCGCCGACGTAGCGCTCGAGCAGCACGTCCGCGGAGGTCCGTCCGGACGACACGATCCCGCGCAGGTCGCCGAGATAGCCGGTCTCGTCGTCGCCCGCCGCGTTGAGCCGCTTGCGCGCCGCCAGGCCGGCATGGGCGATGTCGAGGATGATCCTTCCGAGCGCCTGGAAATCGCGCCCGCGCGGACCCTGCGTCCTGAGGCCGAGCCGCGGCACCTGCTCGCGGATGCGGTGGTGGTCCTCGATCGTCCAGTGCTTGACCACGTCCCACGCCGCATCGAGCGCGGTCTGGTCGTAGAGCAGCCCGACCCAGAAGGCGGGCAGCGCGCAGATCCGCCCCCACGGCCCACCATCGGCGCCGCGCATCTCGAGGAAGCTCTTGAGCCGGACCTCGGGAAAGGCGGTCGAGAGATGGTCGTTCCAGTCGGACACGGTCGGGCGCTCGCCGGGCAGCACCGGCAGCGTCCCCGCCATGAAATCACGGAACGACAGCCCCGCCGCATCGACATAGCCGCCGTCGCGGAACGCGAAATACATCGGCACGTCGAGCATGTAGTCGGCGTAGCGCTCGTAGCCGAAGCCGTCCTCGAACACGAAGGGCAGCATCCCGGTGCGCTGCGGATCGGTGTCGGTCCAGATGTGCGAGCGGTAGGAGAGATAGCCGTTGGGCCGCCCTTCGGTGAACGGCGAATTGGCGAACAGTGCGGTGGCGAGCGGCTGCAACGCCAGGCTGACCCGAAATTTCTTCACCATGTCCGCCTCGCTCGCATAATCGAGGTTGGTCTGGATGGTGCAGGTGCGCAGCATCATGTCGAGCCCGAGCGTACCGACCCGCGGCATATGGTCGAGCATGATCCGGTAGCGGCCTTTGGGCATGATCGGCAGCTCGTCGCGGCGCTTGTCGGGCC
>CAZZZX010000053.1:0-11003 GCA_964658585.1 uncultured Novosphingobium sp. | reverse complement strand
GTTTACGTCGCCGGGCTGTCTGCCGGCGGCGCGGCAGCGGCGATCATGGGCGAAGCCTACCCCGATTTGTACGCCGCCGTCGGCGTGCATTCGGGCATCGCCTGCGGAGCGGCCAGCGATCTTTCCGGGGCGATGATGGCCATGCACGGAGGAGGTGCCGTGCGGCCCGCCGCTACGAAGGCGCCGAGTTTCATGCCGACGATCACCTTTCACGGCGATCGGGATCGTACAGTCGACAGGATAAACAGCGATCGGATCATCGAGCGGGTCGAGGCAAGTGGCGGCCCCGCGCTGACCGAAGAGATATTCCATGGTGAAGGCGGCGCGGGCGGCCATGACCATGTCCGAAGGGTCTTACGCGATCCGGGCGGCATTGCCCGCGTCGAGCAGTGGACCATCCGGGGGGCGGGCCATGCATGGTCGGGTGGAAACCGGTCGGGAAGCTACACGGATCCGGCTGGTCCCGACGCATCTCGCGAGATGGTCCGCTTCTTCCTTTCTCAGGCGGGCTGAGCGCGGGAGCGCTTACGCCACCGGCGCACCTGGCTTCTGCCAGTAGATCAGGCGCTATGGTGGCGATTTCGCCGCGATGACTTGCGATTCGAATGCGCTCGTGCCGCCGATCCATCCGAAGGCGATGATCACGGTGCTTGAGGAAGCCGATTGAAATCGCTGGCTGACCGGCTGCTATGCCGAGGCGGCGGGACGACAGCGGTCGCATCTCGCCGATCGCATGCCGGTGCGGGAGCCGGTGTTCCCCACGCGGACGACGTAAATTGAAACCTCCGAATAACGACAAGAGAAAGTCACCGGACGGCTACGTTCGCGCCAGGACGATTATGACCTAAGTTAGCGAAGATTAGTTGCTCGGAACAGCGTGGCGTTTCCTACGTTGCCGTTCATTGAGGAGAACGATCATGGGCACGGGCACAGCAGTCGGAAGTTTGATATTCGTCACGCTCGGTATCGTGCTGCTTCTTATTATCGTGGTGCTTGTCTGGCATATCCGGAAGCGTTCCAATCGCAAACCCATGGAAGGCATCCGCGAGCGCAATTTTGCCGAGATGAAAGCCGGGAAACCTCCGGAACAGGAATGACGCGGGATACGCGCTGTAGGCAGTGCGGCTCAAATAGGATGTGGCCATGGAAATAACGACGAAGCGGCTCGTATCTGCCGTCGGTCTGTCGAGTATCGGATTTGGTCTGTTCGACAGTGTCCGTGCTCAGTCGCTCGCCAGCAAGGTGGGCATGAGAACCGGCACCGCGTTCCGCTTGGCAGGTGCGAGGGAAATCGTAACCGGTATCGGCGCGCTCGTCCCGTCTGTTGCGAAAGCCTCCATCGTCGCACGGCTAGTGGGCGATGCTATCGACGTAGCGACGCTTGGGGTCACATCTGCCCGACCGCGAAATCAACGAAAGGCCGCGGCCGCCGTCGGACTAGCTATCGTCGCTGTGGTCACGACCGTTGATGTTCTTGCCCTGCGAAGGCTTCGGAGAGATCAATAGAATTACTCGGCAACGACGAAATCTTAGCGCGCGGCCCGGTATCTCTTGGACCGCTCAACGGCGTGCGCAACCGGCTGAAAGGGATGCAAGCCGATGGTAACATCCAATCGGTGGTCGCTGACGCCGAGACGGAATGGCCGATCTAACGGGATAGCGTCACGTTGACCTTCCGGCTTTCACAACCGAGATCGCTAGCAAGGAAGCTCGCATACAGCGAACCTTGCCGAACTCGCTCAACCACTGGATAATCGCGCTCCGCCGACAGCATCGCCACCTTCCGCTGGGTGCAATCGGGTTTCGTGCCGGGCGACGCCGCCGACGTCACGTCGCGTAACCTGATGGGCTTCAAGGACGGCACGATGAGCGTCGCGGCCACCGATCCGGCTGCAACCGATCGCTACCTGCGGGTCGGTGAAGAGGGCGGCGCGTGGATGCGCGGTCGCACCTACATTGTTGCGCGCCCGATCCAGATCGCGCTTGAACATTGGGACCGGATGAACTTGGCTTTCGGGAACAGACGATAGGCCGTCAAAAGACCACCGGCGCGGCAATCGGCGCTAAGTGTCTGATCCGAAACTAAGGTGAGTGGTATCAGTGGGTTAGCTTGACAGCTTCGCCGGCCGTTGATTCAGGGGTTTCGTGAAAAACTACCTTGGATCAACGATGTGGACCGATACCACTCGCGCACAGCATGCGCGAACCGACTTGGCCTTGCCAAGCAATTTGACCGACGGGGAATGGGCGGCGCTCGAGCCGTTTCTCCCTCCGCCGTCCGTTGTGGGGCGTCCTCGGAAGTGGCCGCTGCGCCGCATCCTCGAGGCGATCCTGTACCTCCTGCACGGCGGTTTGCCGTGGCGAATGCTACCGCCCTGCTTTCCGCCAGTCTCGACCGTGCGGCGCTGGTTCTACCTGTGCGCGACAACAGACTGTGGCTCAGGATCAATCATGCGCTGCTGATGATCTCGCGCGAAGCGGAAGGTCGCGAGGCCTCGCCCAGCGCTGGCGTGATCGATAGCCAGAGTGTGAAAACAACAGAGAGCGGCGGTCCTCGCGGCTATGATGCGGGCAAGAAGGTCAAAGGCCGCAAACGCCACATCCCCACCGATACCCAAGCAATCTGGTTCACTCTGTGATCCACACCGCCGACATTCAGGATCGAGACGGCGCGCCAATGGTGCTCGCAGAAATCCTGCACCGCTTCCCCTGGCTGCGCCACATCTTCGCTGATGGCGGCTAGACCCCGGTGACGGCGAACGCCGATGCGTGCGTGATATGGCGCTTAATTTACGCATCCAAATTTTGATTGACCTTACGAACCACGGGCTGGCCGACGCGTTTGGCGATCGCAGGCGACATTAGGCAGCAGCGATTTAGGGCGTTATGGCAAGATGTTTTCGGTAAGCGGCCGCGGCGCCATGCGGAGATGGCCAAGGATCCTAGGATGGCTAATTGCCGCCATTGCCGCAATGCTATTAGCGCTGGCGGCATTCCCTTGGGGCTTTGTTGCAAGCCATGCGACGGGTCCCCTGTCGAAGCTCGCCGGACGATCCATTTCGGTAGGGTCGGCACGCCGCATCGGAGCACTCTCCCTCAATCCCACGGTTGATCTCACTGATGTTCGGATCGCACAGGCGCATTGGGCTGGTCCCGGCGACCTTGCAACGGTCCATAATTTGGTCGTCCGCTTCGAAGCCCTGCCGCTGTTGGTGGGCGAGTTTCGGCCGATGAGTGTGGCCGCCGATGGCGTTGTAATCAATCTCCACCGCTTCGCGGATGGCCGTGAGAATTGGAACGATCCGGACGCAAAGCGCCACGGCGTGATCGTCCCGGCCTTACGCTCGCTGACGGTCAGCGACGGCAAGCTCGTCCTGCGGAATGACCGGCGGAAGGTGCTGTTCGCTGCCACCATTACGGTCGATGGCGTTAAGGGTCTAAGGATCGAGGGGAGCGGCATCCATCGGGGTCAACCGCTAAAGATTATCGCGCATGGCCTGCCTATCGACAGCAAGACATTTGGTGGCCGTTATCCTGTCGAGGCGTCGCTTCGCTCGCCCCTGCTGAATTTCGACGCCGCAGCGCAGCTGGATCGACCGATCGATCTTGATCACTACGATGCTCAGATCCATGCGGCGGGTCACAATCTTACCTATCTCGACGACATCATCCAGGCGGGGCTCTTCGACACGCAACCTTTCAACCTGACAGCAAGCCTCCGGCACGACAGCCCGACCTGGATCATTCGTTCGCTCACAGGCTCGATCGGACGGTCCCGGCTTTCCGCCAAAGGCACAACCACCGTTATTCACGGTCGAAGCCGCCTCGACCTGACGATTGATGCCGACCGCCTCGATTTCGATGATCTTTCGTCTGACGCCCAGCTGGCGGCGGCGAAGGCCCGTTTGGCGCGGATCGGTGTACGCATCCTACCCAATACGCCGATCATCCTCGACCACTTCTCCAAACTCGATGGCACTCTGCGCTTGAAAGCACGGCGCTTACTCGTGCCGCCCGGTTCACCATTCAGGGCGCTCGATGCTACGGTCTCGCTGGATCATCGCCTGCTCCGGGTGATGCCCGTAAATATCTCGCTCCTGCATGGCAGCATGAACGGTAGCCTAGTGATTGATCACGAGCAGAGCACTCCGAAGCTAACCATCGATCTACGGATCAAGGGGGCGCGCACGGAAGACCTTCTGACGCCCGACAAATCGATCACGGCTCCCCTCGGCGGTCGCATCCTTCTTGCCGGCCATGGCGACCGTATCGACGATGCTATCGGGCGATCGGGCGGCCATATCGCGCTGGTTGCGCAAGGTGGCACGGTTCGGAAGGATGTGGCTTTCTACGCTAGTGGCGACGCGGTAAAGACTGTCGCGGCGGCAATCGGGCATCCAACTGGCCGGGTTCCGATGACCTGCCTGGTCGGAGACTTCGCGGTCGCGGACGGTGCGGTGACGCCGGCTCTGTTGGCGATTGGCACGCCTAGATCTCGCATTGATGGCAAGGGCTCCATTCACCTCGCAAACGAGACTATGGCGCTGTCCTTCACTTCCCGTGCAATCCAGCCAGGGCTATTACAGTCGACGACGCCGCTACGGGTCGACGGTTCACTGGCAAGGCCGCAGATTGGCATGCTGACGACTGCCAACGCTCCGAAGGGGAAACCTACGCTGTTTGGAAAGGTCGGATCATTCCTGAAAGGGCTTCGAACGCGAGGCGATCCAGGCCGATCGATCCCCGCCGCGCGCCTCAATTGCACTAGTCTCGCTGCGCGCCTTCTATCAAGCCACCGCTAAGAAGGATCGCGGGCCGTTCAATTGGCGAGAAAGGCCAGCACCTTCGGCCAAGCATCGGTGCGCGCTCGATTGTTCCCCTCTGAGGTCCCACCGAGCGATCCTAATGAGCGATAACCGGGTGTGCCTATCTGAACCGGAGGCCCAAACACGGCGTGACCAGCACCATCATATGCAAGTACAATGGCCTTGCCGCCCATCTTTCGCCCTATCAGCTCGGACATTGGACACGATGGCCACAACTTGTCGGCCCGGCCGCATATCAGCATGACCTTCGCAGTGATCTTCGCAACGGGTATAGCCGCATCCCCATGCATTGGCAGCGTGGCAAAGCCGGTTCGGTAGCCATCGAAGATGCTCTTAGCGGCGGCACCATAGCGTAGATACGGCAGCGGCTTGCCGTCTACCGTCCAAGAGGAGCCGGTATCTCCTCCAGCAAAATCGATCCCTGGCCAGACCGCCGCCGACGGCGCGCCGACGACCACGGCGCGAAGTTCAGGATGGCGCGTTGCGACAAGAAGGGCGGCCTCGGCACCCTTCGATGCGCCGACCACGGCTACACGTTTAGGGTCGATCCCCGGCTGCCGTTCGATCCAGGTGAGCGCCTTGTCAAAATACTCGAGCGGAACGAGATCGAGCTTTGACGGCAAACCCGGTGCGCCGAAATACGCAAGCTGCAAGACAGCGTAGCCATGCGCTACCAAGTCGGTAGCCTGTCGCGCGGCGCCGCTCCCGATCCCGCCCTCAGATCCGCCCATTAACAAGACCGCGGGAAGCTTCGAAGATCCGCGCCGGGGGCCTGCATACCAATTGGCGACGAGGCCATCCTGAACAACGCGGACGCCGCCAGCGGAGGGTTGTACCAATTCGGGGGAAGGCATCTGGAACGGCTGCTGTGCGACGGCAGGGAAAACGACCATGCTGAGAGCGATCAGAGCTCCTGCCTGCCACACACGCTTCTGTGCCCATCGCTTCATGATCGAAGGGTAGCCAATGTCCAGCACGCGTCAATGTCCCGTTGTAGGGACACCGACATTTCCTGCGCGCGGCAACTTCTGGGACGACTGCCGACCGGCCGCTTCTGAGTCCGCGAACGACGGCTCCTGGCCAAAGCGGTCGCTAGGTACGTCAGACGGAAATGTCTTGTTCTGGTCGGGTGGCGACACCTTCTTCGAAGATGCGACCTGGAGCGATCCACTTCCCCAACCGACCACAAAGCGGGCGCTGAACTTCGCCTGCCACGATATCTCCAAGAGCCGTGTCGCGGCCGTTTTCGAAGCTACGTTTGGCTATCCGCTGGCTATCGATCCCACGACCTACGATGGTGACGCCGTCGAAAAAAGCGAGATCAACTCGATGCATGACGGCCGCGTCGTTCGCTGCCCGGCGGATCGCCGTGAGGGGTATGTATATCAGCGTCTGATTGACACGTCGGATGGTGGTTCGATCACCGATCTGCGCACGCCGTGTATTGGCGGATCCCTGTTCTGGTGTGGGAAAAGCAAAGATCGGCTTGCGATGTCTTTTCCGTTCACAACCGGCGGGTATGGCTGCGTCTCCCGGGTCAGGTCTTCTCGTCCGAAGAGATCGAGGCGATCGCGCGGTTCTGCGCAGCCTTCGGGCTCGATTGGGGCGGCCTCGATATCCTGCGCGATCGATATGACGGGCGTATCTACATCGTTGACGTCAATAAGACAGATGTCGGGCCGATCATTGCTCTGCGGCTGTGGGATAAGCTCATCTCCACCAGTTTGTTGGCGCGCGCCTTGAAGCATCACGCATTGCCACAAGCGGGGATGGCGTAGCGGGGCTCAGAATTTGGGTCCGAATGTCGCGGTTTGTGTGGCAGCCGAATCACAGCAGGGGCAAAACTTCGCGGCCACACTACCCACGGCAACCAGCAAGCCGAATAGGAGTTTTCCCTGCGGCCGCGGCAGGGGTGTCAGGCGCGTTGGGGTGCAGGAGCTATGATCGGCTTTTTCGCAGCACTGGTTGCTATATATCTTGGCGCAGCGGGGCCAACATTTCGCTGGAAGGGCGCATCACTACTTGGTGTCGCCGCGGTGGCGATAGGCACGATTGATACCGCCCTCATAGCCAAAGAAGCCTATTCGCAGGGCCTGCATTTCGCCGTCACGCCCGGCAGCATCACTGTGGGCCTCACCCTGCAACTCTGCTTCATGCTAACCTTTTACGCCCTAGCGTCGTTGGCCCGATGGAGCGCTCGTCAATTGGCTTCGGATCACATGGTCGAATCACATGCGAGCGATGAGGCTTGATGTCGGTAGTCGACCGGGCGTTTGAGCTGGCAAGATCGGGGCGCTGCCGCAGTGTCTCCGAGATTTTCCGGCACCTCCCGGCGTGCGATCGAGGTGTCCTCGGCGTCCATCTGGAACGACCGGCAGCCCGACGAGAACTCATTCTAATCTGTAGCGCCGCCTGGCTCGCAACCGACTGACTATACCCGGACCGACCGAACGGTAGTTACCGGGATTCACGAAGCTCATCACCGCGCAACATCATGGCAAAGTGCAGATCGTCCGCTTCGATCGGCGCGATCGGCAGCTTCCGTCAGGATCGGCCGTTCATCGGAACGGAAGCCAACGACCGGGTCTGGTCGACACCGGACACTGTTCGGCGCAGGAACCTACGCAGGGAGTATAGGGATATGGCGTTCGATTAAGCCAAGAAATGGGCTGTTCGAAGGTTGCAAGCATCGGGTGTTGCGGGTCCCCGCAACCAGCACAAATAGAAATTGAATGTAATCAGTGGGTTGAGAAAATCGTCCGTTTTGCGCTATTTCGAAAACAGTGTAATCACAGCGACATAGTATGCGCAGGTTCAAATCGGGTTACTGCCGAACCCGCCGAACCCGCAACCAACTGCAGCCGTCCGGCGCCTCAATAGGCACATTCCGACATCCGTGGCCAACCATGGGAACATTCCGGTCGGCAGCCTCCAAGCACGTTGATGTCCTTGCTGTTCTTGTCTGCGCGCGGCTTCTGATTGTTCGGTCGTCGATGCCACCGAGGTCAGCGTCCCAAAGATTTTCATCGGTATTTCCCGATACTTCTTGACTGAAACAAACCCATCGGACATATCCGATGAATGATCGATGACATCGCTCTCGCCTCACTGGCTGCCCTCGCGCATCCAACCCGGCTTGCGACGTTTCGCCTTCTCGTGCGGCATGAACCTGATGGCCTGTCCACGGGCCAACTCGTCGACGCGGTCGGGCTGACGCAGAGCACCTTTTCGACCCACCTTGCGGTGCTGGTAAAGGCGGGGCTGGTCACGCCTGAAAAGCAGGGCCGTCAGATGATCCAGCGCGCCAATATCGATGCGCTGCGCGCCCTGATGCTCTTTCTGGCCAAGGATTGCTGCCAGGGCCGCGCCGAGCTTTGCGAACCGCTGCTTGCCGAACTCAGCTGCTGCTGATGGAGCCCGCCATGTCCGACAAGGTGTTCAACGTCCTGTTTCTATGCACGGGCAATTCTGCCCGCTCGATCCTCGCCGAAAGTGCGCTCAACAAGCGGGGCGGGAATTTCCGCGCGTTCTCCGCCGGGAGCCACCCCAAAGGCGCGGTCAACCCGGACGCCATCGCGCTGCTGAAGCGGATCGGCTATCCGACCGAGGGCCTGCAGTCCAAAGGCTGGGAAGCCTTTTCAGAGCCGGATTCCCCGGTCATGGATTTCGTGTTCACCGTTTGCGACGACGCAGCGGGCGAGGTCTGTCCAATCTGGCCGGGACACCCGATGACCGCGCATTGGGGTATCGAAGATCCCTCGCACGTAGAGGGAACCGACATCGAGCGCGAGCGCGCCTTCGTGACGGCGCTGCGCTATATCGAAAACCGGATCGATCTGTTCACTGCGCTCCCGATCGAAAAGCTCGAAGAGCGCACGCTCGCGGCGAAGCTAAAGGACATCGGCCGCACCGAAGGAGCATCTGCACAGCGCCTGGAGGACGCGCAATGAGCGATCCCATCGACATCACCGTCTATCACAATCCCGAATGCGGAACCTCGCGCAACACGCTTGGGCTGATCCGCAATGCCGGCATCGAGCCGCACGTCGTCGAATATCTCAAGACGCCCCCGACGCGCGAGCTGCTGGTCCAGTTGATCGCGCGCGCCGGGATCACCCCGCGCGAGCTGCTGCGCGAGAAGGGCACGCCCTATGCCGAGCTGGGCCTTGGCGACACGGCACTGTCCAACGATGCGCTGCTCGATGCGATGATGGCGCATCCGATCCTGATCAACCGTCCGCTGGTCGTCTCGCCGCTGGGCGTGAAGCTGTGCCGCCCCTCCGAAGCCGTGCTCGATCTTCTGCCGAGCGCGCAGCAAGGTGCCTTTGCCAAAGAGGATGGCCAGTTGATCGTCGACGATGCCGGCGCACGGGTCTGAGACGCCAAGCCCGGCCCGGCTACGCGCTACGCCGATCGATGGCGCCGATCTCGACGGGCTCGCCTTCTTCCTGTCGGGCGCCGGTTTGCCGACCGCCGATCTGAGGGAGCCGGGCCGGGTCTTCTACCGCATCGAGGCCGACGAGCTGGTCGGCTATGGCGGCATCGAAGGCGAGGGGCCGGACCGGCTGCTCCGCTCGCTGGTCGTGCTGCCCGATCGCCGTCGTGTCGGCCTGGGCGGCGTCGTGCTCCGACTGATTGAGGACGAAGCCGGGCGCATGGGGGTCGAGCGGCTGCACCTACTGACCACAACCGCCGCCCGCTTCTTCCGGACGCAAGGCTATGCCGACGCGACCCGCGCCACGGCACCGGCCACGATCGCCACCTCGGCCGAGTTCACCAAGCTGTGCCCGGCCAGCGCCGCCTATCTGGTCAAACACCTGAAAGACGCTTCCTGATGCCCCTGCGTACGCTTGCCGATCCAACCGATCTTCCGAACCTCGACCGCGGCTATGCGATTGAGCGGCCAGCCTTGGGGCTTGGCGCGGGCGATCCGCTGCCGCGCATCCTGCTGCTCTACGGATCTTTGCGTGAACGCTCCTTCTCGCGGCTCTGCGTCGAGGAAGCGGCACGCCTTCTCCAATTCTTCGGCGCCGAGACGCGGATCTTCGATCCCTCGACCCTGCCGCTGCCCGACCAGGTCGCCGGCGACGATCACGACGCAGTCCATGAGCTGCGCGAGCATTCGATGTGGAGCGAGGGCCATGTCTGGTGCAGCCCCGAGCGGCATGGCCAGATCACCGGCGTCATGAAGACACAGATCGATCATCTGCCGCTGTCGATGGGTGGAATGCGGCCCACGCAAGGCCGCACGCTCGCGGTGATGCAGGTGTCCGCCGGGTCGCAATCGTTCAACAGCGTCAACACGCTGCGCCTGCTCGGCCGCTGGATGCGGATGTTCACCATCCCCAACCAGTCGTCGGTCGCGATGGCCTACAAGGAGTTCGACGAGGCGGGCCGCATGAAGCCGTCGAGCTATTACGATCGCATCGTTGATGTGATGGAGGAACTGGTCCGCATCACCGTGCTGATGCGGCCCCATGCCGTGCAGCTCGTCGACCGCTATTCGGAATGCAAGGAAGCCGGCGTGCCGATCGATCCGGCGACCGACCATTCGGCAATCGCCACAGCATCACGGCGCGCGAGCGCGTGACGCAAGCTAGCGGCCATCAAACCTGGCGGCTGCATCTCCACCATCTGGCCTCGCTCCGAGGCACCCCAGAAAGACCCCCCTGATGATCGCTGCGATCCTGATCTTCCTGCTGACGATCACCCTGGTCATCTGGCAACCCAAGGGGCTCGGCATCGGCTGGAGCGCGATCGGGGGCGCGGCGGTCGCGCTGCTCGCGGGCGTGGTGTCGCTCCACGATATTCCCGTCGTCTGGCACATCGTCTGGAACGCGACCGCCACCTTCGTCGCGGTCATCATCATCAGCCTGTTGCTCGACGAGGCCGGCTTTTTCGAATGGGCGGCGCTGCACGTCGCGCGCTGGGGCAAGGGCCAGGGGCGCAAGCTCTTCGCGCTGATCGTGCTGCTCGGCGCGGCGGTCTCTTCGCTGTTCGCCAATGACGGTGCAGCGCTAATCCTGACCCCGATCGTGATCGCGATGCTGCGCGCGCTAGGCTATGGCGACAGGGCGACGCTCGCATTCGTCATGGCCGCAGGCTTCATCGCCGACACCGCGAGCCTGCCGCTGATCGTCTCGAACCTCGTCAACATCGTGTCGGCCGACTTCTTCA
>CAZZZX010000052.1:0-11058 GCA_964658585.1 uncultured Novosphingobium sp. | reverse complement strand
CGTGCCGCCCTCCTCGCTATCCACCGAGCAGATATGCTGCGGCACGAACGCACAATCGGGGATGAGCGCGACCAGGCGCATCGTCTGGTGCAGCACCGCTGCGACACCGTACAGCTCGCGCATCAGCGGACCATGCCACTGGCAGTTCGGCGAATAGATGTCCTGGATCTTGCCGAACATCCGCTTGTTGTAGATGTGATGCAGCCAGCGCAAGAGCTCGGCCTCGCCGTCGGTATGCGCGATCGTGAGGTCCGCATCGGTTTCCGGTGGATATTGACCTAGCAACCTGCGGTTTTCGGAAACCTCCAGCACCTGCTCACCACACTCGAGCTTTTTACGCGCGATCCCTTCTGCAAAGACATGCGGATCGAGGCCGACCTGGATCAGAGGCCCCATATTGTCGCGCACGATCCACTCCTTGTAGATCCGATTTTCCAGGATCATGCAGTCGGCAACGGTACGCGTGCAGTAGGTGCGGCCGGTCGGCTTGCCCCACGCGCCGAATTCGGTGTGGCGGCCGAGCCCGTGGGTCATGTGACTTGTATAGAAACCATCGACATCGTTGCCGCGCCAGATGACCTGCTGGGCCATACCGCGGCGGTCCGGGAACTCGACGAGACGCTGAATCGTGTCGCGGATGTGCGTCTCGCGATCGTACATCGTGCCTAGCGTCGTGTAGGCGACGCAATTGTGGGTGTAATGCGTATAGATCAGCCCGACATCGCGCTCGTCCCAGATCCTGTGGGTGCAGCGGATGATGTAGTCGACGATATCGGTGTAGCAGTCGTCGAAACCGTTCATGCTCTGGACGCGGGGTCGATCGGTCGGGACGAGCTGAGTAAAATCCCGACGCTCGACCTGCAGGACAGGCCCCTCGTTTTGTCCATCACCCTTTCCGGCCGTCTTGATGCTTTTGCTGTTCGAATCGGTCATGAAACCTCCACTGCGACGAGAGTTGGGTGATTGGGCTCTCGCGTCTACCCGCGCCAGCCAGGTTCGCACCGCATCGGCACAGGCGTCGGGCGCCTCGAGCGGCGCGAAATGACCGGCGTCCGGGATCAGCGTCAGCGTGGCATCGGGCAGACCGTCGGCCAGTTCGCGCTGGATTTCGAGCGGCGATACGGCATCATCGGCGCCTGCCAGAACCAAAGCCGGCATTGCCAGAGCCGAGAGACGAGATCGACTGTCGATGCGCGACAAAGCCAGTTCGGTCTGTTCGACGGCCGCATCCTTGGGTGCTTGCTCCGCCATATCGACGATGAGCGCGCGCAGTGCGGCGTCCCCCGCACGAGCCGGCGCGACATAAGTCGGCCACAAGGTGTCGACGATCAATGCACCGTGCGAGACGGCCTGCGCCGGGATCGCGCGGCGTGCTGCATGGAACTCTTCCGGCAGGTCGCGTCCGTTGGCATCGAGCAAGGCGAGGCCCAGAACGCGATCCGGCGCGCGCGCCGCGATCTCCAACGCCACGATGCCGCCCAGCGAAAATCCGACGATCGCGAAGCGCTCGGGCGCATTGCGTAACAAACGGTTCGCGAGACGCCCAATGTCGGTCTCGCCATACATATCGCCATGGACGACGACACGATCGCCCAAGTGTTTGAGCATTGGTGCGAAAACACGCTCGTCGCACAAGGTGCCCGGCAAAAATAGCAGCGGCACTGCATCGACTTTGACCCTGCCTGTGCCGTCCGCCATGGCGTGTCCGCGCTCCCCGCGTATCCTGCTTGCGCTTTCGATATCGATGTCCTACCGATGTATGAATTCGAATGCAACTGGGACGACGGGAGCGGTTTGTGACAATATGGACTCAAGACGCGATGGCTGCGCGCCTTGTGCGCTACGCGGATCTCGTGCCCTGCCGCACCGCCTTCATCGATACCCGCACCCCGGGATCGACCGAGAAGGAGAATTTTACGATCATCGGTCCGGGCGTTTCAGAGAGTACCGACCAGTTCGTCCATATCACCGAGAAGCACGGCTTCAACATAGGGGCTGCCCGGCAGCCATTCGGATGCGTGAATTCACAACACAGCCACGACACCGCCGAAGTATTCGTCGTCCACTCCGGGTATTGGCGACTGCCCTTCGGCCCGAACAGGGAGGACGGCTTCATCGATATCGCGCCGGGTGACGTCTGCTCGGTGCCCATCCACATGTTCCGCGGTTTTGAGAAACTGGACGAGGGAAAGGGCTTTCTGTTTACCGTACTGGGCGATGACGAGCCCGGCAAGGTCACCTGGGCGCCCGCGGTGTTCGAAGCGGCCGCCGATCACGGCCTGAAGCTCGCCAAGGGTGGCCGCCTGATCGATACGTCGTCGGGCGAATATGAACTGAAGGACGTGGAGCTCGAAGGCGCGATCGGTGACGATGCGCTGTCCGGCCTCAAGACGCCGCCCGCCGACAAGCTGCGCCAATGCGTCCTCAGAGCGGCGGAGATGACGGCCAATCCCGGGTCTCTGCTCGCGAGCGACGGTATCGAGGAAGCCGGTGTGATCGTACCGCAGATGACCGACGACGGCTTCGCGCCCGGACCCATTCGGGGCTGGTGGCCGCACGGCTTCAATCTGCGTCGATTGACGTTGCAGACCGGAGCCTATGTGTCCGCCCACGCGCGCAAGGAGGTCGAAGTGCTGTTCGTACAGGAGGGCACTCTCGAAGTAAGCTGGTCCGACGGCGCATTGCTGCTTGGGGCTGGCGACACTTTGAGCGTGCCGATCGGCCTATCTCATAGCTTCCGCAACACGGCTTCGGTGCCGTGCGTCACGTTCGTGGTGCGCGGTACGGAAAATCCGGCGGCACCGGTATTTCTATCCGCGCCCACAGCCTGATCGACTGTCAGCTTTTCGAGCGTTCGCGAACGGGCCGCATGTCGTCGCGACAGGCAGAGCTTTGTGGCAGCAAATACAGAGTCAGGTGGTTCGGCCGCTCATAACCAGGCAACCGCAGATACGGCTCTGCCTATCCTGCCATCCCCGTCCTGACCCCGGCCGCTCCCCTGGAAGCGGCCGGGGTCGAATGCGTCACGCCGTCTCGCGCTGCCGATCGTATCGAATCGCAGCCGCCTTTTGATGGCCTTCCAGGCCCTCGCTGCCGCTCTGGCGGATCGCGGGCGGCGCCACCATTTCGACCGCGCTGTCCTCCAACCATTGGTGCGTCGCGATCTTCACATAGGATCCGACCCACAGACCGCCGGTGTAACGGCCCGCGCCCATCGTCGGCAGAGTGTGGTTGGTGCCGACATTCTTGTCCGAGTAGACCACGCTGGCATTCACGCCGATGAACAGCGACCCATAGTTACGCAGTCTTGCGGCGAAGCCATGCGGGTCACGGGTGTGGACCTGCAGATGTTCCGCTGCGACATGATCCGAATAGCCGATCATCGCCGCCTCGTCCTCGCACACCACGACTTCACCGTAATCGTGCCAGCTTTTGGCAGCTACCTGGGCGGTGGCGAGTGTCTCGAGCTGACGTGCCACCTCGCGTACCGTCGCCTCGGCGAGCGCACGGCTGGTGGTGATGAGCCCGACGCGCGTACGCACGTCATGCTCGGCCTGGCCGAGAAGGTCTGTGGCGATCAACTCGGGATCGCCGCTGTCGTCGGCCACCACGAAGATCTCGGATGGGCCCGCAAGCTGGTCGATACCGACGGGGCCGAACACCTGTCGCTTGGCTTCGTTCACGAACGCGTTGCCCGGCCCCATGATCTTGTCGACCTGCGGCACGCTCTGGGTGCCGTAGGCCATTGCCGCGATCGCCTGGGCGCCGCCGATTCGAAAGATACGGTCCGCGCCCGACAGATGGCAGCCGGCGATCATCGCGCGGTGCGCATTGGGGGGCAGGCAGGCGACGACTTCGGAGCAGCCCGCGACTTTTCCGGGCACGATCGTCATGATCGGTGCGGACAGCAGTGGGAAGCGGCCGCCCGGAACATAAGCCCCGACGCGCTCGATCGGAATCACGCGGTGGCCGAGATGAAGACCCGGCAGCGGCTCGACCTCGAGCGGCAGGATCGTACCCAGCTGCGCCTCGGCGAAGCGGCGGACGTTGTCGATCGCGAACTCCGTATCGGCGCGGGTCTGCTTATCCAGTTCGTCGACCGCTGCCTGGCGCTCGTCGGCTATCACCTCGAAGCGATCGAGATCCGCCTTGTCGAATTCGCGAGAATAGCGACGTACCGCCTCGTCCCCGTCAACACGGACATCGGCAAGGATACTGGCGACCAGAGCGGTGACGTCGCCGCTGTCGGCGATCTGGTCCCGGGCGGGCGCCTTCACATAAGCGGTGCGGCCTTCAAAACCACGCGGAGCGGCGGCAGTCATTCTATCCTCCTGTGCTTCGCGACTCCCGCCGCGTACGAGTCTGAGACTATTGCATTCGAATGCATATGTCATCCGCATTATCGCGTCGAACGGCTTTCGCGTTTGGCTGTGAACGTCTAAATCCGGGGTCAAACCGATGGGACGATCATGGTGCGAGGCAAGAAGAGCGAGGCGGTGACCGTCCCACCAATGCGGAACGCCAGGCGCGCCACATCCTACGACGTTGCCCGCATTGCCGGCGTCTCGCAGTCGATGGTATCGCGTTGTTTCGCCCCGGGCGGCAGCATCGCAGCCGACAAACGCGACCGCATATTGAAAGTGGCGACGGAGCTCGGCTACCGGCCCAACGCGTTGGCGCAGGGCCTGATCTCGGGTCGCACCAACATGGTAGCGGTGCTCATCTCCAGCCTCACCAACCGCTATTATCCCGAAGTGCTTGACGAACTCAGCCGCCGGCTGACCGAGCGCGATATCCGTGTGCTCCTGTTCTCGCTCGACGCCGAAAGCGACGTCGATGCGGTGCTGGATCAGGTGTGGCGCCACAGCGTCGATGGCGTCATATCGGCTGCACGCCTTTCCGACGCCCAAATCCGACTGTTCGACGAGCATGATGTACCGCTGGTCCTCTATAACCGGACCGCATCAATGGCCTCGGCCGCTTCGGTGTGCTGTGATTCCGTGTCCGGAGAACGCAATCTGGTAGAGCGGCTGCTTGACGCAGGTCACAAACGCTTCGCAGTCATCGCGGGCCCGCCGGACAGCTATGTTGGCGAGGAGCGCCGCGGGGCCGCATTGGCCCGGCTTGCCGAAGAGGGTTTCGGCGATGTTCCGGTGGTACGCGGCGATTTCAGCTACGACAGTGGACGAGCTGGTATGCACGCGCTGATCAAAGTCGCCAGGCCCGACGCCGTGATTTGTGCCAGCGATCAGATGGCGATTGGTGCTATGGATGCTGCGCGCATAGATCTCGGCATCACGATCCCTAAATCCCTGTCGATCGTCGGTTTCGACGGCTCGGGACCGGCGAGCTGGGCTAGCTATGACCTCACTTCCATCCGTCAACCGGTGAGACGAATGACGGAAGCCGCTGTCGCGATGCTGACGGAGCGCATCGAAGATCGCTCCACGCCGGCCGAACGTCGGTTGTTCGCCGGACAATTGCTACGTGGTGGATCCGCTCGCCTGGGCTGAGATATAGCGCATTCGCAGGCACGGCACGGACCTGGATCAGCGTAGGTGCGATCGCTTCGCGCTGCTATGGCGGAGGTCGCCATGAACTCATCATATCCGGTTTAACCCGGAAACAAGCGGTTCCTGGGCAATTTTCGATGTCACGAAACCGTCAGGATTATCTGCATCCGAATGCATAAATCGATGGACATGTTTCGGCATGGTCGATACCTTTTGAGTCGACGACGGACAGAAGCTGCGTCGCAGACCAAGAAGGGGGTCTTTCATGCTCGACCGGAAGATGCTTGTAGGCGCTTCGGCTATCGCCATCGCCTTGTATGCTGCCCCAGCTCTATCGCAGGACGCTGCGCCCGCAGCGCAGCCGGCAGCCGCCGACGCTCAGGTCGGAGACATCATCGTCACAGCCCAGCGCCGCAGCGAGCGACTGCAGGACGTGCCTATCGCGATCACCGCGCTTTCCGACAAGGATCTCGCCAGGCTGCACGCCAATGACATCAGCCGCGTCGCCATCGCGACGCCGGGCTTCACCTGGGGTTCGCAGGGCTCGGACAGCTTCCCCGCGATCCGCGGCGTACGCACCAGCCTTGTGAGCGCGCAGAACGACCCGGTCATCGGCTTCTATATCGACGGCATCTATCAGAGCCGCACGCAGCAGCAGAGCATCCCGTTGTTCGACATCGCCCGCGTCGAGGTCCAGCGCGGGCCGCAGGGCACGCTCTACGGGCGCAACACCTTCGGCGGTAATCTCAGCATCGTCACGCAGGAACCAATCGACAAGTTCGCTGCCGGCCTGAACCTCGACTCCGGGAACTTCGCCTCGAAGCGGGTCGACGGGTTCGTCAATCTTCCCCTCACCGACACGCTGCAAGTGCGCGTCTCGGGCGTCTACCAGAAGCATGATGGCTATGTCCGCTCAACCTATCCGGGCGTGCGTCTCGATGACGACGACGAGAACGCGCAGCGGGTGAACCTCAAGTGGAAGCCCGACAGCAATCTCGAGATCACGCTCCACGCCGGCCACTGGCAGCGTGACGATGCCGGCGCAGGCTCCTACGGTTACAAGGTGGCTGGGACGCTGATCGATCCGGCGACCGGCAACCAGTCGATCAATGGTCGGCCTTACGCGGTTAACCCGTCCGCACCCAACGGAGCGCCCAATGTCGGCGGCCAGGACGTCGGCGTGCCGGTCACAGGCGGTGCCTACACCAACGACTGGGATTATCAGCCGTTCGAGCACATCAAGGAGAATTACGTCTCCGGCCAGATCGCCTATGATTTGGGCTTCGCGACGCTGCGTTCGATAACCGGTTACACCTTCTTCAAGGCCAATCGCAGCGCCGACAACGACCAGAGCAGCGTGGTCTTCGAAGGTCTCGGTTATGGCTCGGGCGTGCAGGAGCCGCACACCAAGGCCAAGACGTTCACGCAGGAGATTCAGCTTGCGTCCGACTCCACGATGCCGTTCCAGTGGATCGTGGGTGCCTATTACCTGCACGACAGCATCAACGAGATCTACCAGCAGAAGATCACCGCACCGGGCAATGATGTGAATGGGTATAAGGAGACGACTCAGCTCCACACCAACGCACTCGCCGGCTACGCGCAGGGCTATTACTATATCGTACCGGACAAGCTGCGCGTGATCGGCGGTGTGCGCTATTCGTACGAGAAGAAGTCTTTTGATTTCGCTGATTACGCCGACGGCGTACCGGGCACGTACGACTTCACGACGCCCTATAGCCAGACTTCGGGTGCACCCACATTCCACAGCTGGACGTGGCGTGCCGGCCTCGAATACACGCCGAGCCGCAACACGATGCACTACTTCACCGCCTCCACCGGGTTCGAGTCTGGCGGCGTGAACGATACCGGCGGGGACAAGACCATCCCGAGCTCCTACGCGCCGCAAAAGGTGAATGCCTATGAAGTCGGGGCGAAAAATCGCTTCCTCGACGGCAAGGTGCAGACCGAACTGAGCCTCTTTTGGAATCAGTTCCAGAATCTGCAGATCAACGTCTACACCCCACTCGTCTCCTACTTCGGCTCCGCCGGCAAGGCGCGCAGCCGAGGCGCAGAGGCGGCGGTGCGCACCGAATTCGTTCGCGGCCTGCACGTCGATGGAACGGTCGCCTATCTGGACGCGAAATACACCCACTATATCAGCGGCAATAACTTCTACGGCCTTTCCGGAGGGGAAGATACGCCGTCGGTCGATCTTGCCGGCAAACGCATTCCTCAGTCTCCGAAGATCAAGACGACGGTGGCCGTCTATTACGATCGGGACCTGAACGGCCACGGCACGCTTTCGCCGTCGCTCACTTGGATCCATTCGGGCAGCTATTACACGACCGACTACAACACGCCGCTCGATTACCAGAAGGCGTACAACACGCTCGACGTGTCGCTGCGCTGGACTGCTCCCTCGGGCAGATATTATCTCGAGGGCTACGGCACCAACGTCACCGACGTGCCCGTGTTGTACAGCGCGGTGGTCGGCCGCCGCGAGCGGGTGCAGGTCTCGTATGGACCGCCCGCGACCTACGGAATCCGCCTGGGCTTCAAGTTCTAGACGACGGCTCCCGCCTGTCCTGTCAAGGCCGGTCGGCGGATACGCCGGCCGGCCTTTCTGTGTGCAGGATCGCGGCCATGCCAGGCCGACAGCTACGCTCCGTCCGCGCCGCTTCAAAACTATCCTGTCGGTGCTGCAGCCAATGGTGGTAGTCGCCGTGCTCCGACGCCCAATTCGATCGCCCGGCCGAGGCCCAGAAGTACGCTCTCCGCGCCCGCTCTCGCCATCAGTTCCACGCCGATCGGAATGCCGTCCAGGCTCAACCCTGCGGGCAGGCAGAGCGCGGGCCAGCCGCTGCACGCAGCTAGTTCCGGGGCCCAGCCGCCTTTCGGATTGTCGAGGTTCTCGGGCAGCACCATCGATGTCGGATAGATCATCGCATCGAGGCGGTGATCTGCCATCATGGCATCCAGTGCGCCTCGTAGCTCGGCATGATAGCCGAGGATCGCTGCCCTGCTCGCGCCGCGCTGCTGCATACGTCGGCGGAGGTCATCCCGATATTCCTGGAGAAAGGCGCCCTCGGCGACGATCGCGTCGAGCCCGACGGGCGCGGTGCCGGGTTGAAAGTTGGTGGCGAGATAGGCATCGAACGCGTCGGCGAACTCGGCATCGACGATATGCGGCCGTCCGATCGGCAACACCGCAGAGGGCAGGGCGACCGGATCGACGATCTCGACGCCTGCTCGATCCAGGATACCGCATACCCATCCGGTTGCGGCCGAAATCTCCGCATTTGAACCGAAGGCCTGCCGGACGACGCCGACCCGAAGCTTCTCGACGGCTTCTTCCCGCACGTCGCCGCCCATCAGCCCAAACAGCAAGGCGATATCGGCTACCGAGCGCGCCATCGGGGCAATCGTGTCGGTGGAAGGCGCGAGCGGCGCGACCCCGGCCGCGTCGATAAGCCGGTGTGTCGGGCGCAACGCGACCAGTCCGGTATAGGCAGCGGGCACGCGGATAGATCCGCCGGTGTCGCTGCCGAGCCCCGCGACCGCAAAACCCGCCGCGATCGCGACCGCCGTGCCACCGCTGGATCCGCCCGAGGTGGCTTGCGGCGCGAAGGGATTGCGCACGTCGCCGCCGAGTGAACTCCGCGACCGTATTTCGAACGAGAATTCCGAGAGGTTCGTTTTGCCGACGATCACCGCGCCGGCGGCCTTCAGTCGCGCGACCTGCTCGGCGTCGCGCAGCGGCATGGCGCCAGCCAGCGCTCGGCATCCAGACGTCGTCGGCAGACCTACGACGTCGATATTGTCCTTGACCACGATCGGGACGCCATGAAGCGGCCCCCTTACGCGACCCGCTCGCGCCTCTGTATCGCATTCCCGCGCATACGCACCGGCGCCTCGTTCGAGCACGAGCATGGCGCCCAAGGCAGGGTCCTGCGTCGCGATGGCGTGTAGGCATTCCTCCAGCAGAGACACGGCGGACAGCTCACACGATGCGAGACGCGGCGCCAACGTGGCGATCGTCTCGTGACGGGGGTTCATCGCGTCCGTGCGAGCAGGTCGGCGGCCCCAGCGAGGAGGAAGCCATGGTCCGATCCCAGCAGGAACAGGCTCGCCCCCTTGTCCGCCCAGAGCGGAACGTCCTCGATCCGCGCGAGGAACATGCCGACTGGTCGTCCATGGCGCCGCCCCGCGTCACACACGCGTTCCACCGCCGCGACCACCTGCGGGTCGTCCTGGCTGTCCGCGCCATAAGCGACCGTGAGATCGACCCGGCCTACGAACAGCGCGTCGATGCCCTCCACCGCCGCAATAGTATCGATGGCATCTATGGCCTCGGGATCTTCGATCTGCGCGATCGCGACAGTCTGCGCAGCACTGGCCTCGAGATGCTGCACCATGCTGCGTGTCGTATAGCCGGCCGCACGTGACGATCCGGCATAGCCGCGCCCGCCATGGCCATAGCGGCACGCTCTGGCAAACGCCTCCGCTTCGGCCGCCGACCGGATGTGCGGCGCGACAATGCCGGTCGCCCCGCAATCTAGCGCGTTGAGGATATGCGCGGGCGCCATCGTCGGCACGCGGACCAGCATCGGCATCGCCGCAGCGCGCGCCGCCATCGCACAGCCATCGATCGCGATGCGATCGAAGGGGGCATGTTCGGCATCGAGGCACACGCAATCAAGCCCGGTCATTCCCAGCACCTCGACCACGATCGGGCTGGGCGTCTTGACGAACGTCCCGACGATCCGCTCGCCGGCCGCGAGGCGCTGTTTGAACGTCATTCCGCAGTCCACCCGCCATCAACGACAATACTCGTGCCGGTGACGAGCGCGGATGCGTCGGTTGCCAGGAACAGCGCTGCGCCCATCAGATCCTCGACCGTGCCGATGCGGCCCAGCTTGATCTTGCCGAGCACCGAAGCCTTGAACGCCGCGTCCTCGAAATAGGGCTTGGTCAAAGGCGTCTCGATGAACGTGGGAGCGATTGTGTTGGAGCGGATCCCATATGCGGCGAGATCCAGCGCGAACGCCTTGTTCATGCCTTCAAGTGCCCATTTCGAGGCGCAGTAAAGCGATCTGTTCGGGCCACCGACATGCCCCATTTGCGAGCCGATGTGGATCAGCCTGCCGCGCACGCCCTCGGCGATCATTCGCCGGACGGCCGCCTGGGCGACGAAAAACGACGCTCTCACATTAAGCCCGAGCACTGCGTCATAGTCTGCCTCAGTCACATCCTGCATCGGCATCGGACGATTTGTACCAGCATTGTTGACGAGGATATCGAAGGCCGGACGACTGTCGAAGAAGGCGGCGACCGCGACGATGTCAGAAACGTCCAGCACCGCTGCCTGCGCTGTACCGCCCGCCGCACATATCGCCTGCGCGCCGGCTTCGATCTCTTCGCGCGATCGGGCTACCAGCGTCACATCGGCGCCGGCCTGGGCCAGCGCAGCGGCGAGCGCCAGACCAATACCGCGCCCCGCTCCTGTCACCAGCGCACCTTGACCATCCAGCCGAAAGCTCGG
>CAZZZX010000051.1:0-11076 GCA_964658585.1 uncultured Novosphingobium sp. | reverse complement strand
ATATCGGCAATGAATAAGTTAAGCGCCTGGAGAGCTCCCTTGGCGCGCGGGCCGCCATCGATACCCGGCATATTCTTCCGTGAGGTCGTCCGTGTCGCCAACAGCCTGCTCCGCCTGGTGTCGACGGGAAAGGCCGGTTGGGCCCCCGCCGCGCCTGGTCGGAGCCCTATCGCAACCGCCAAGACGCCGCCTGAACGATCCCATTCACTTTCGGTTCATCGTCCTGAAGTGGCGTCTGGCAGTTACGGTCTGAGCCCGTAGGGTTATGCCGCGAGCGTCAGTCTGTTTCTGTCAGCGGACTTTGCTCGCTTCACGGGGCATCGGCTGCGTAAAGGATGGCAGTCCGCCCGAGGTTGCGCACTTCCGCAATCGCAGGCGTTGAGGATCATAGCCTGAACTCGAAGCCGAGCGACCGCTCCTGTCAGATTCGGACGTTCGCCCTAAGGTAGTCGATCGTCGCATTTTGGTCGGCGGGAGCCCTCCGCGTCTCGCAGCAGGGCGTTCTTCAGACGCCAATCTGGCCATCGGAGAATAGTCATGAAGATGCCTGAAACCGAATCTATCGCCAACAAAGCCAAGTCTGGAATGCCGGAACGTCAGTCCCAAACAGGATAAATATTCCAGACGGGACGCGAGGCCATGAGCGCTCACGCAATCATCGCCCCACGATAGTTTGAAGCAGTATCTCTCGCGTAATCGCATCCTGAGCCGACCGGATTGCGAGCGTTCTGGCCGATCTTTGGCTGGCCGTTTGAGCCGCGATGCTCTGTTGTCCTGCCTGCGCCTTAACAAGTGTGTCTGTGGCGTCTTGAATGCCCTTCCTGACCCCGGAGAGTTGTTGCCGAGAAGCGTTACGCGTAGCGACGGGAATATCGTGGCGCGTCGCAATGCTGGCAGATAGCGCGTCCAGGTTCTTGAAAATATGTGTATTGTCCGAGATTGTGTCCGCTCGTCCAGAAAGAAAGGCTTCAAACTGCGGACGATCGACGGGCTTGGCCAACCTGGCGGCCGATTTTACCGCATCCTGGCTAGACTGTCGTGCTTTATCGAGCGCAGCATAAGCTTGCGCAACTTTGTTGTTAGCGTCTTTCTCGGCTTGGTCGAGATTGGTTTGCACATCCTTCGTAATCGGTACGAACGATACTATGAGGCTGTCTTTGGCAACCTTGCTCCACGAAAGCAGATTTTGTTGCCCGCTGCCGCCACCTCCACCGCCGCTGCCCCCACTGCTTCCCGAGCCACCGCTGCCTCCACTACTACCCCCGCCGCCCGGTCCCTTAAAATGCATAAGTGTCCAGTTTGGGCCGCCGCCGACGCTTCTCGTCACCGTGAAATCCGTCGAGATCACGAACCCGAGGATGTCCGGCGGCGTCACCGGATCAAACTTTTGCGTATCCTGCTGAAAAACCGTCGCTTTTCTCGCCTGAATTGCTGTAAACACGGCATCGGTTAGCCCAATGTCGCCTTTGATGGCGCGTTCGGGCTTGAACAGTGTCGTCCCGGCGTCAAGCGTTTTGCCGCCTGGTTCTGCGCAGGCCTTGCTCGCATCGAATTGCATGTCGTCGAACACCACCGGAAAATAGTAGGTGATATTCTCATGGTTCATCCGCCCGATTTGCCCGGACACCGCCAAAGTGAAATTATACGTCGGGGTCGAGTAGGGGTTTATGTAGGACAGAGCTGGCGCAATGGCGGAATTTTCAACCGCGTCGATTTGGAGGTTAACCTCGGCAAGGTACGGGGTATTCGGGTCTTTCGAAGCCTCGTACGCTTTGCTGAGTTCGCACTGTATGTGTGCAACCAACATCGCCAGCGTCGGCCCATCCGGCTCGGATTTTGAGGCAGCAATTTTACTGGGTGGAGATTCAAGATCTTGAAGACCGGGAAGCCCTGCGCAGCCCGATAGCGACGCGCCCAAGATGCAACCCGCCGCAATGATCGAAGACGCTGTCACGCGCATGGCTTCCGTATCCTTGCCGATTTTGAAGGTAAGAAAGCGACGCGACTGACAGCTTGTAGGTGCTGCCATGCCCAACTTTCAAGCGACGAAATCTCCACGAAAATGACACTTGGGTTATATGGGCCCCGTCAATCCGCGGAATGGACATGAAGAAGGACGGGTCAGCAACCTAGAAAGCCGGAATACATCTCCTCGCGAGCAAATGCGGTCGTGCAAACCCGCGTCCGAGCCGAGATGAACGAACGGCGGATTGCGGGAAGGATAGAGCCGGACGCTAGCGGCGAGGATTGAGCGCGCTGCTCTCGAACTGCTCAATGGCATGAGAACAGCGGGTTTCGGCGGGAGCCGCCATTCACACGCACGCCCGGGAACAGCTTGTATTGGTCGCGCACCGACGTTGGAGCGGTGTGAACGAAGGGCCGGTTGCCGCATCGCCGTTCTCCAAAGCAGATGAGGTGGATGGCTCCCGCTCACGGCATCTAGGTGCCAATGTGTGAAGGCTGTCAGGCATTCACGAGCAGATGGGAGCCACCCGGCATGAAGATTAGCACGGTCGGCCTCGATTTGGCCAAGAGCGTTTTTCAGGTTCACGCGGTCGACGCGGAGGGCAAGGTCGCGGTTCGCAAGGCGTTGCGACGAGCGCAGGTTCTGCCGTTCTTCGCCAAGCTTCCCTGATGCCTGGTCGGCATGGAAGCATGCGGGACGTCGCATCATTGGGCCCGCGAACTGATCAAGCTCGGGCATGACGTTCGTCTCATGCCGCCCGCCTATGTGAAGCCCTACGTAAAACGCGGGAAGACCGACGCGAACGACGCCGAGGCGATCTGCGAGGCGGTCACGCGACCGACGATGCGGTTCGTGCCGGTCAAATCGCCCGAGCAGCAGGCGGCGCTGTCGATGCATCGGACGCGCGACCTGCTGGTCAAGCAGCGGACGCAGCTGGTCAACATGATGCGCGGTCTCCTGGCCGAGTTCGGGATCGACGTCCCGTGCGGGCTCGAGCGCGCGCTAATCATGGCGCGCGAGATTACCGAAGGCCTGCCGCCCGACGTTCCGGCAGAGGCTGGGAAGGTCCTCGCAGCCCTGTCGCAGCAGGCACTCGACCTCCAACTGAGCGTTCGCGCCATCGACCGCGATCTGCTCGTCTGGCAGCGTGGCAACGACGTCGCCAAGCGCCTCATGACCATTCCCGGCATCGGTCCGGTCGGCGCCGCCGCGCTGGCGGCGTCGGTCACGGACCCACAGCAGTTCCGCTCCGGGCGCGAGTTCGCCGCTTGGCTTGGACTAACGCCGCGTTCGAACTCCAGCGGCGGCAAGGAACGCTTGGGACGGATCACCAAGATGGGTGACAAATACCTGCGCAAGCTCCTGGTCATCGGCATGACCGCGCTGGTCAAACAGGTCAGGTACAAGCCCGACGCGGCCGACCCTCGCCTCGTCGACTTGTTGGCGCGAAAGCCGACGCGCGTCGCGACCGTCGCGATGGCAAACAAAACCGCCCGGATCGCCTGGGCGATCATGGTGCGCGAGGAGACCTACCGAGCCGGGCACGTCCCGGCGCTGACAGCATAGAATCGAGCTGGCTTCGGCAGAGTGAAGGAGATCAGTTCCACGATGTTGTGAGCGCGATGCGATATGATGGCAAACCGGTCAGACCGAGAGCAGGGACACCCCATGGCCTGTCCGAGGCGTCATAGCCTGAAAAGCAGATCGGGACCCAGCTCGCGGACTCCATCAGGGCCAGCAGTCCAACCGACTGCATCAACAGGCCGGACAGAAGACTGCACCCGACCGGCGCCAAAGTATCAAATTCAGCTTGCAACGCGGGAGCCATCCACAGAGGTCAGGCTGCCTCCCACCAATACCGCCCGTTCAGACGTGCGAAGCTCCGCCGTCGAGGGCCGCGGCGATCATGGCTGCGAGCGTCCCCTCCGCCCGTGCCCTGACGCGCGGGTCCTTTGCCGTGAGGTCCTGGCGCACCCAGTCCGGGGCACGAGCAAGGGCTGCCTCGATGATCTTCGTCAGGTCCGATGATGCTGCGTCGGGCATGGACCCGCATTATCGCCGATGTGCGCCGCTGCGAAGCCGGTCAATCGAGCACTGTCCGGGCTGCCTTGGCAAGGATGCCGATCTTATCGGCGTCTCGGGCAAGCCGCTCGGCGAGTTCGCGGTGTTGAGCCGATGGGGCCTGCCCGTCTGCCGCGAGCGTAGCCGCGTCCTCGAGCGCCATCGTGATCATCGCGAAGAGCCCGCGAGCGAGTTCGATCCTGTCATCTGGTGCCATGTCCGACCTCCTGCCGGCACGAAGGCGGCGGAGCGTGACGAAGTCGAGACGCAGCTTTGGTCGGCGACCCAAATCATGGTGGCCGCCTGAGATTCCATTCGACTTCGATCCTGTTCCGAGCATTGCTGTTCCTCGTGATCCGCGGGCCTTGGGCGAGCCGCGGTGACCCTGAGGATGAGCATCCTCGGGGCTCTGGGTGGTGGGAACGGCATGCCGCCGCTTCGCCACACCGGAGACCATCATGGCCAAGCTCACTGACATCCAGCTTCTGCTGCTCACTACCGCTGCCACCCGCACGGACGGCAGCCTGCTTCCCCCGCCCGACCAGCTCGCCGACCTTGCCACGCGCGTGCGCCGCGCGATCACCTCACTCATCAAGCAGGCGCTCGTCGCCGAGGTCGATGCCGGTGCCGACGACCGCGTCTGGCGCGAGGCGAACGGCACCCGCTTCGGCGTGGCGATCACCGATGCCGGTCGCGCACTGGTCGGGGTTGAGGCGGTGCCCCCTGCCCCGCCAAAGGTCGTCGAACCGGACATCGCCCAGCCGATCACCAAGATCGAGACGCTGGTCATGATGCTCCGCGCGGAGCGCGGCGCCACGCTCGCCGAGATGACGCAGGTGACCGGATGGCTGTCGCACACCACCCGCGCCGCCCTCACCCGGCTGCGGCAAAAGGGCCACGATATCGAGAAGACGAAGCGTGACGATGCGACCTGCTACCGCATCAAGGTGGCGGCGTGATGCTTGCCGAGCGACTTGCGCGGGTGGCCACGTGTACGCCCACCGAGCTGCGCGGCGAGTGGCTGCGGGTGATGAAGCAGCCGGCGCCCTCCGCCTTCACCACCGATCTCATGCGACGTGCCCTCGCCTATCGTATCCAGGAGCAGGCGCAGGGCGGCCTCGCGCTCGCCTTGCGCCAGGAGCTCGAGCGGCTCGGCACCTCGACCGAGCGGACGCCGACGGCGGTCCTGCCGACCGCGCGCATCAAACCTGGCACGCGTCTCGTGCGTGATTGGGGCGGCGCTAGCCACCACGTCGTCGTCGAGGCTGACGGCTTCCGCTACCGCGACACGCGTTACGGTTCGCTGTCGCAGATCGCACGAGAGATCACGGGCGCTCAATGGTCGGGGCCGCGCTTCTTCGGATTGAAGGGGGCAGCCCGTGGCTAAGCCCCGCCTTCCCGCCGCATCGGCCAAGCGCCGCTGCGCGATCTACACGCGCAAATCGACCGAGGAGGGGCTGGAGCAGGCGTTCAACAGCCTCGACGCGCAGCGCGAGGCGTGCGCCGCCTATATCCTCAGCCAGCGTCACGAAGGCTGGACGCTGGTGCCCGACCTCTACGACGATGGCGGCTTGTCGGGCGGCACGATGGAGCGGCCGGGATTGAAGGCGCTGCTCGCCGAGGTGGCGGCCGGTCGGGTTGACGTGATCGTCGTCTACAAGGTCGACCGGCTTACCCGCAGTCTCGCCGACTTCGCCAAGATCGTCGAGATCCTTGATGCGCGCGACGCCTCGTTCGTCTCGGTAACCCAAGCCTTCAACACCACGACCAGCATGGGGCGGCTGACGCTCAACGTGCTCTTGTCCTTCGCCCAGTTCGAGCGCGAGGTGACGGGGGAGCGCATCCGCGACAAGATCGCCGCGTCCAAAGCCAAGGGCATGTGGATGGGCGGCGTCGTCCCGCTCGGCTATGCTGTCGAGGATCGCAAGCTCGTCATCTCCGACGCCGAGGCTGAGCAGGTCCGCGACATCTTCCGGCGTTACCTGACGCTGGGCTCGGCACGCGCGCTGCAGGCGGAACTCGCTCGCCTCGGCATCCGCTCGCGGGGCGGCAACACGATTAGCCGCGGCGCGCTCTACGGGATGCTTCAGAACCGCCTCTACATCGGCGAGGTCGTGCACAAGGGTACTAACTACCCGGGCCAGCATCAGCCGATCGTCGCGCCTGAGCTGTTCGAGGCCGCCCAGCGGCAGCTCGCCACCGGACTCGTCGGCGACCATCCAGATACCAACACCGCCGCGTGCAGCCTGCTCGCCGGGTTGATGGTCGATGCTCATGGCCGCCTGATGTCACCCAGCCACACCAGCAAGGGCGGGCGACGCTACCGCTACTATGTCTCGCAGACCGACAGTGCCGCCTCCGACCACGCCGCATGGCGGGTCGGCGCTCGCGAGATCGAACAGCTGGTGTGCACCGCGATCAGCGCGGCGCTCTACGCACAGCTGCACCAGCGACTCGAGGGGGGTGATCTCGGTTATGACGAGATCGCCCACCTCCAGGAAGTAGTGGCCGCTGCAAAGCGGACGATCGCGAGTGGCACTGGCCCTGAGTCGCGCGCGATGATCACCACGCTCGTGCAGCGGATCGACCTCGCGGAGGACAGCATCATCATCGCCTGCGGATGGAACGACCTCGCCGCGCCGCTGCCTGAGGCGGACATCGTCACCGCCGCCCTGCCGCTCGGCTGCGTCCGCACACGCAAGCAGCAGCGCACGCTGATCGCATGCCGCGACGAACGCACCGCCGATCCCGCGACCGTCCGGCTGATCGCCCGCGGCTTCGCGGCGCGCAAGGCGCTGGTCGAGCATCCCAGCATCGAGGCCGCCGCCGCGTCGCTCGGCTACAGCCGCGACTATATCGTCGCGCTTGCCAGGCTCAGCTACCTCGCACCCGATCTCGTCACCGGCATCGTCGATGGCAGCATCAGCGGCGTCACCAGCAAGGGACCACTCACCCGCGTGCTGCTGCCATCCGACTGGGCCAAGCAGCGTGCCATGTTGATGCCAGCTTAATCGACCAACAGGAAAGAGCATGACGCGGGGCCTTTGGGCCCGTCTTATTGCAGTCACGCCGGCGAGAAGTTTCACTGACTGGAATTTGGCGCAAAGAGATAACGTCGCGTCCCGGCGTAGACACCGCTGAGTTCAGCGTCTCTGTTCACGGAGCTCTTAAACCGATCCGCCAAAAGCGCGCAGAACTGCGCCGCTTTTACCAGTCCATACCCTGAGACCAGGAGTGACGCAGTCAACAAAGACTGCGTGGTGCGGTCGAGAAGCATCTAACTCGCTTTTCGCCGTTGTTCGCCACCGTTCGCTTTCCTGTGCGTGTTCCCTCTTGATTCACGCTCGGCGTTTCGCATTCGTTCGTTGACGTTCGCCTACAGTCGCGCGACAATGAGGGAACGCTTAGGGGAGCACCTTGCCGAAGCTCACTGCTCTTTCGGTCCGCAATGCCAAACCCGGACGTCATGCCGACGGCGACGGTCTGTATCTGCTCGTCAAGCCGACGGGGTCCAGGTCCTGGATGCTGCGCGTCCAGGTCGATGGCAAGCGCCGTGACGTCGGGCTGGGCACGGTGGATCTGTCGGCGCGCGCGCAGAAGGACAAGAACGAGCCCTCCCCCATCCCGATCTCGATCCTGCATCGCCGTATCCTGACCCTCGCCGAGGCGCGCGAGAAGGCGAACCTCCTGCGCGGTGCCGCCAAGGCCGGGTTGGACCCAGTGGCGGAGCGCGATCGCGAGCGATACTCGATCCCGACGTTTCGCGAGGCGGCTGTGTCCACCCACGCAGCACTCAAGAGCGGGTGGCCGGCTAAAGGCGCAGCGACGTTTCTCAGCTCGATGGAGAACCACGTCTATGGCGTCATCGGCGATCAGCGCGTCGACGCGATCACTGCGGGCGACATCAGCGCTGTCCTGACCCCGATATGGACCAGCAAGCCAGATATGGCGCGCAAGGTGCGCCAGCGGATCGGCACCGTGCTCAACTTCGCCCACGGTAAGGGCTGGCGAGCGACCGAAGCGCCGGGCAAGTCCGTGACAGTCGGTCTGCCCCGCCAGCCGAAGGGCGGTAACTACGTCGCCATGCCATATGCCGACGTGCCGGCGTTCGTCGCCAAGCTTGCGGCCGAGACGCCGACGAGCGGCCGGCAGGCGCTGCTCTTCCAGATCTTCACCGCCGCCCGTCCGGGTGAAGTGCGCGGCGCACGATGGGGACAGATCGATATGGCGAAGCGGGAATGGACGCGCCCTGCGAGCCTAATGAAGGGCGTGAACGCCCCTCCCCACACGGTCACGCTCAACACGGCCGCAATGTTGCTGCTCGACAAGATCAGGACCGAGCGTTCCCCGAAGCCGAATGATCTCATCTTCCCCGGCCGCGGCGGCGCGAAGATGTCCGATATGACGTTAAACAAGGTGATTCGGACGGCCGGGCTGCTGAACGACGCCCACGGTTTCCGCAGTTCGTTCCGCGACTGGGCCGCCGAGATGATGCCCGAGGTGCCTGATCCTGTCGCGGAGGCGGCGCTGGCGCACATCGTGTCGGACAAGGTGGTGCGGGCATACAAGCGCACCGACTTCCTCGAGATGCGGCGGAAGCTGCTTGATGGCTGGGCGGCATTTGTTGTGACACCATCCCCGGCTGCTGTGGAACAGCCGGTATGAGTGACTCGCGCAGCAGGCCGGTTGGCGGGCGATCACTAGGTAACAGCGCGCCGGCCGAGGTGAGCCGGCCAGCTGTTCCACAACCAAGAGCAGACGGAATATCTACTCAGTCCCTGTCCGAGACCGCCGACCAGTTGGCGTGCGAATATGGATGGCACGAGCTAGCCAGGAAGATAGCCGAATTATGCATTGATGATGAGATGAGAGCTTATGCTCGCAAGATAATTATAGATGGCGAAAGATACTTGGATGTCCTTATTCCGCTCGGCTACTGGTCGCGAGACTATGCCGTGCGCGCAAGTTTCTCCCAGAATGAATGCAGCGGAGTAGTTTGCGGCCAGCGGTGGAAAGCTTACGGGGTCTCTCTTGCGTGGCAAGTAGCGGTTGCACCGAGGGAGGCGCCTCCGCGCATGAGAGCCGCTTCGCCTTGGCCTGAGGAAAAGATGAGGGAGGCAATCGCCGCATGTGAGTTGCGAAATCGCGATCTTGCATGGAGGGAGATCTTCAGGCCCCGACACTCCGAGCATGGATGGGACAATGAGGCGTTTCGGCTACTTTGGTCGGATGCTCGTGGAACGAGGGGGATGACTGGTCGTCCAGCAAAACGCGCGGACTAAACGCGCGCATTGTGCGCGTAGCGCGCATTATCACGCGCGTTTCACGGGTGCCATTTCGTCGTTACCCGCTGGCCTTCGCCAGCGACATGGAGGCGACGATGGAACCAGTTACCGTCACTGTCGACGGCGCCAAGAAGGCGCTCGGGATCGGCACCACGAAAATCTATGAACTAATCGGCGAAGGCAAGCTGGCCACGATCAAGATCGGCCGCCGTACCCTCGTAAAGACCGCCAGCATCCGCCAGCTGGTCGAAGCCGCGTGATCTGTGAAAGCAGCAGCACGGGTCGCCGCGTCGCCTCATAGGACGCGAAAGGGCCGCACCGTTCCCGCGGTGCAGCCCTCCACGAATTACGTCAGCAGTAACACCGAGACAAATACCCCGAACATCCTCCGCGTGCAACGTCTCGCCACGGTCTTTGGGCTGACCGAGCGTCGCGCGTGTCTGATCGCCGATCTCGCTTGGGGAGGTTCGATATGAGCGCCTCTGCCGACGATCATCGCGCAGTCGCCATGTCGCTCCTGACGAGCGGCGTGCAGCTGCGTCCCCGCGAAGGCCAGTTCCTCGGTGGGCTCGCATTCGACGCCAATCCGCTTAGCGAGAAGCAAGCCAACTGGCTTGGTATCCTCGTCGAGCGCCATCGTCCTCATGACCTGGGAGAACAGGCATGAACGCGGATGCTCACAATTATCCCAACGAGCCGGGTCACCGTGGGATCGATACCTCGATCGATGCCGCGAGGGCGATCGCGTCCGTCACGTCGCGCATTCAACGCACAGCGCTGCTCGCGATCCAAGAAGTCGGCGCCCGCGGGCTTACCTCGCAGGAACTCGCGGATCGCACCGGCATCGATTTCGCCACCGTCCAGCCGCGCACGACCGAGTTGCGCCGCAAGGGTCTGATCGTTGACAGCCGGCAGCGCCGTCGCAATCGCAATGGCAAGTCCGCGATCGTCTGGGTAGCCGTTAGTAAAGGGGAGGCGCCGCAATGAGCGACGCCAACCTCGACACGCGCACCGGCGCATTCCTTGCCGGCGACCCGATCGACATCGTCGCGGCCACCTACGAGTCTCCGGATGAGTGGACGACGTCCGCCCGCGCCTACCTCCGCAATTCGATCGTCGGCGCGTCCGGCGCCGCAACGGTCCGCGTGTCGGTCGCCGCGGTGTCGATCGTGCTCGCGCGGCTCGACGAGCAAGATGGAGGGCCGTCCCATGGGTAAGGTGCTCTCCCTCGCCAAGCCGCCGCGGGACGGGCGCGGCACCGTCCACGTCTATCCGCTCGAGACCGGCGGTTATGAGATCGGCCACGAAAGCAGATCCGGCAGTAGCTGGGGGCATTTCTCGCAGTACGATGATGCTGCTGAGGCCGTCGCGGCCGCATATCGCCTGAACCACGATGATCTCTGCGGCGAGTGCGACGTGTTCATCGATCCTGTTGTGCTGGCAGCCCTGCCCGTCACGCCCGGGCCATCGGAGGGGTTCTTCTGATGGGCGTCGCCACGCTTCGGCGGGACGCCGCTCGCAATCCTGCTGCCGCCCGCATCATCGCGGACGTTTGCGCCGCAATTCGGCGCGACGTCTCTCTGTCTGCCGTCGCGGTACAGACCGGCGTCAAGCTGGCCAAGGCCGGCAACGAGTGGAAGGCCTGTTGCCCGTTCCATCCCGATCGCTCGCCGTCGTTCACGATCTACGATGGCGACCGCCGCTTTCAGTGCTTTGGGTGCGGTATCGGCGGAGACGCTATCGACTTCGTGCGTCGTGCCTATG
>CAZZZX010000050.1:0-11088 GCA_964658585.1 uncultured Novosphingobium sp. | reverse complement strand
CTCTCGCCGGCGCTCGGCGAGATCAAGTCGATGCATACCGCCGCGGCGGCACGGCGCACCGGCGCGGGTGGGCTGCTGCTTCGTCACCTGATCGCACGGGCGCGCGCCGCCGGTCTGAAGCGTCTCGCGCTCGAGACCGGCGCCTGGCCCTATTTCGAGCCGGCACGCGCCTTCTACCGGCGCCATGGCTTCGCCGACTGCGGCCCGTTCGGCGCGTATCGCCCCGATCCCAACAGCGTCTTCATGATGCTGGCGCTCGCCGACGGCTGATTGCCCGCCACGATCCGACGTGCCACGATGGCACGTGGGGAAAACCGAGGGGGACAGCTCGATGAAGACGATCCGGCAGGCATGCGTGGCGAGCGTATTGGCGTTGTGCGCGGGGACGGCGCTGGCCGCGCCCCCGGCCCCGCTCCCCCCCAGGCCCGTCACCGAGACGATCTTCGGCACCACCGTCACCGATCCGTATCGCTATTTCGAGGACGAGAAGAATCCCGAGGTCATCGCCTGGCTCAAGGCGCAGGGCCGCTACACGCGCTCGCTCTTCGACGCGGTGCCGGGTCATGCCGATCTGCTCGCCCGGATGGAGGCGTTCACCGCCAGCTCGGAGCCGGTGTCCGCGGTCTCGAAGTTCGGCGATTACGTCTTCTACCAGGAACGCGCGCCGGGCTCGGACAATCTCGACCTGCTGGTGCGCGATCCGTCGGGCGCGACGCGCAAGCTGGTCGATGTCGCCGCGATCCGCGCCGCGCATGGTGGCGCGGCCTATGCGATCAACTATTTCCATCCCTCGTGGGACGGCAGGAAGGTCGCGGTCGCGGTCTCGGCGGGCGGCTCCGAGGATTCCGCGCTGACCGTCTACGACGTCGCCAGCGGCAAGCCGATCGCCGGCCCGATCCCGCGCGCGCAATATGACGGCGTGCAGTGGACCGAGGACAGCGGCGCGATGGTCATGAACCAGCTCAACGCGCTCGCGCCCGGCGAAACCTCGATCGACAAGTACAAGAACGCCAAGGTCTATTTCTGGGATCTCAAGGCACCGCCGGTGGCGGTCCTCGGCAACCCGCTGCCCGGGCCGATCAAGTTCACGCCCGATCAGTCGCCCGCGATCATCCTCTCGCCCGGATCGCCGCTGGCGCTCGCGTTCAACATCAACGGCGTCCAGAACGAGCTCGAGATCTGGACCGCGCCGGTCGCCGCCGCGCTCAAGCCCGGCGCGCCCTGGACCCGGCTGGTCGCGCGCGAGGACGGGGTGACCAACTATGCGCTGGTCGGCGACCATCTCTTCCTGCTCAGCCACAAGGATGCGCCGACCTTCAAGATCCTCTCGCTCAAGCTCGGCGAGCCGTTGTCGGCGGCCAGGCAGGTCGTCGCCGCGCGGCCCGACCGGCTGATCGAATCGATCGCGGGCGCCGCCGACGGGGTCTATGTCGCCGCGCGCCACGGCGTCTATTCCGAGCTGTTCAGGCTGCCGCTCGACGGCGGCCCCGAACAGGCGGTCGCGCTGCCCGCCAAGGGCTCGATCGGCGGGGTGACCACCGATCCGCGCAAGCCCGGCGCGCTCGTCGCGTTCGACAGCTGGACGATCTGGCCGGACACCTACGAGATCGACGGCGCCGGGCACATCACCGATCTCAAGCTCGGCCACGGCCCGGTCGAGTTCGACGGATCCAGGCTCGTCGTCGAGGATCTTCAGGCGACCGCCAGGGACGGCGTCAAGGTGCCGCTCAGCTATGTCTCCGCCAAGGGCATGAAGAAGCCGCGGCCGCTGCTGCTCGATGCCTATGGCTCCTACGGCATCTCGCAATTCCCGGGGTTCGCGACGCGGATCAACTTCATGGTCGGCGAAGGCGTCGACTATGCGACCTGCCATGTACGGGGTGGCGGCGAGCTCGGCGAGGCGTGGCGGCTGGGCGGCAAGGACGCCAACAAGCCCAATACCTGGCGCGATCTGATCGCTTGCGCCGAGACCCTGATCGCGAAGGGCGACACCACAAAGGACATGCTGTTCATCATGGGCGGCTCGGCGGGCGGCATCACCATGGGCCGATCGCTCGAGGAGCGGCCCGACCTGTTCGCGGGCGTGATCGACGAGGTGCCCGCCGCCAACCCGCTGCGTCAGGAATTCAGCCCCAACGGCCCCGGCAACACGCCCGAATTCGGTACCATCGCCAACGAGCAGGGATTCCGCAACCTGATGGCGATGGACAGCCTGTATCACGTCAAGGACGGCACCCAATATCCCGCGGTGCTCATCACGACGGGGCTCAACGATCCGCGCGTCGCAACCTGGGAGCCCGCCAAGTTCGCCGCGCGGCTGCAGGCGAGCGGTACGACCAAGCCGGTGCTGCTGCGCGTCGACGAGGATGCCGGCCACGGCATCGGCTCGACCAAGACGCAGAACGACGAGCTCTACACCGATATCCTGGGCTTCATCCGCTGGCGGATCGGTACGCCGGGCTGGGCGCCCCCCACCGTCGCGTCGCAGGGCAAATAGGATGATCCTGCGCAGCGACGAGACGATGGATGTCGAGGTGCCGGGCGGCGGGCCGATGCGGATGCATCTCTTCCGCCCGGCCGCCGAGGGTACGCGCTTCCCCGGCATACTGATGTTCTCGGAGATCTACCAGGTCACCGCGCCGATCCGCCGGATGGCGGCGATGCTGGCGGGCAACGGGTATGTCGTCGCGGTGCCCGAGGTCTATCATGAATACGAACGCGCCGGCACCGTGCTCGGCTACGACGCGCAAGGCACCGAACGCGGCAATCTGCTCAAGTTCGAGAAGCCGGTCGCGGCCTATGATGCGGACTCGCGTGCCGGCCTCGACGCGCTTGCCGCGCATCCCGCCTGCACCGGCAGGCTGGCGACCTTCGGGGTCTGTCTCGGCGGCCATCTCGCCTATCGCGCCGCGCTCAATCCGGGCGTCTCGGCCGCCGCCTGCTTCTACGCGACCGACATCCATTCGGGCACGCTGGGCGCGGGCAGGTCCGACGACAGCCTCGCGCGGATGGCGGACCTCCGGGCCGAGACGATGTTCGTCTGGGGTCGGCAGGATCCGCACGTCCCCTATGCCGGGCGCGAGACGATCCGCACGCGGCTGGAAGCGGTCGGCGCGACGTATGAATGGCACGAGGTCAACGCCCAGCACGCCTTCCTGCGCGACGAAGGTCCGAGATACGATCCGGCGCTGTTCCTCCAGGCGATGGCGTGGACCCTGGCGCTGTACCGTCGCGCGCTGGGCTGAGCGTGCGTTGAGAACCGTTCGTCCCGAGCGGCGCGGGTCGTGAACCGGCGCGATGCGATCGGGATCTGAAGCCGGTGCTTCCTCTCCTCGCGCTGGCGGCCGCCCTGCCCGCCACGGTGGTCGCCGCACCCGACGAGATCGTCGTCACCGGCGCGGGCCTTCCCCAGCCGCCCGGCGAGGCGGCCTATGATACCGCGACGATCGAGCGCGACCGACTGACCGACACCGCCAGCGGCCGGCTCGAGGACGTGCTGCGCGACATCGCCGGCTTCGCGCAATATCGCCGCTCGGACTCGAGTTCGGCGCAGCCGACCAGCCAGGGCGCGACGCTGCGGGGCCTGGGCGGCAATGCCTCGAGCCGCGCACTGATCCTGCTCGACGGCGTGCCGCTGAGCGATCCGTTCGGCGGCTGGGTGAGTTTTTCCGCGATCGATCCCGACCGGCTGCAACTCGTCCGCGTCACCCGCGGCGGCGGATCGGGGGTCGCCGGGCCCGGCGCGCTCGCCGGCACGATCGAGCTCTACAGCGCCGCCGCGGCGCAGCTCGCGCCCGTGTTCGGCGACATGCTCTACGGCAGCCGCAACTCGGTCGAGGCGGATGCCGGGCTCTCCGGCAAACTCGGCGGCGGCAGCGGCGTGCTGACTGCACACTATGCCCGCAGCGACGGCTTCGTGCCGATCGTCGCGTCCGATCGCGGCCCGGTCGATATCCGCGCGCCCTATCGCGAGGCCAGCGTTTCGGGGCGCGCGGTAATCCCGGTCGGCGACGATGCCGAGCTGCAGGGCGCGGTCTCGGGCTTCACCGACACGCGGACCCGCGGCACCGCCTTCACCCCCAATGCGACCCAGGGCGGCGATGCCAGCCTGAGGCTCGTCGGACATGGCCGGTGGGGGTTCGAGGCGCTGACCTATGTTCAGGCGCGGACCTTCTCGGCGGCCTTCGCCTCGATCAACGACGCGCGCACCGTCGCGACCGAGACGCTCGACCAGTATAGCGTGCCCTCGACCGGGCTCGGCGGCCGGATCGAGGTCCGGCCGCCGACCGGCGACACGGTCCAGCTCCGGCTCGGCGCCGATACCCGCTCGGTCGTCGGCGAGACCGACGAACTCTACACCTATGTCGCAGGCGATCCGACACGCGGGCGCGAGGCGGGCGGGCGGACGCTGACCGTCGGCGGCTTCGGCGAGGCGAGCTACGAGCCGCTGGACGGCCTGACGCTGACCGCCGGCGGCCGTGTCGACCGCTGGCGGATTCTCGACGGCTTCCTCGACCAGCGCACGCTGGCGACCGCGGCGCCGCTCACCGCCAGGCGCTATCCCGATCGCAGCGGCACGCGCCCGACCGGGCGCGGCGGCGTCGCATGGAAGCCGCAGGACGGGCCGATCACGCTGCGCGCCGCCGCCTATCTCGGCTGGCGGCTGCCGACGCTCAACGAGCTGTACCGGCTGTACCGCGTCGGCGCGGATGCGATCGACGCCAACCCTGCTCTCAGGCCCGAGCGGCTGCGCGGGCTGGACGGCGGTATCGACTACGATCCGCTGCCCAATCTGCATGTCGCGGTGACCGGCTTCGCCAACCGCCTTTCCGATGCGATCGCCAACGTGACGATGGCGCAGGGGCCGGGAAGCTTCCCCGATGTCGGGTTCGTCTCGGCAGCGGGGCGCTACCAGGTGCGCGAGAATGTTCGCGCGATCGTTTCGGTCGGCGCCGAGCTCGACGCGCGGCTGACCCTGCGCGACTGGCGCCTGTCCGCCTCCTACGCCTATACCGACGCGCATGTCCGCGCGCATGGGGTCGCCGCTCCGCTCGACGGGCTGCGTCCCGCCCAGACCGCACGGCACCAGGCATCGGCGACGCTGGGCTGGGCGCCTCCCGAGCGGCCGGTGCTGAGCGCGACGCTGCGCTATGTCGGCCCGCAGTTCGAGGACGATCTCGACACCGAGACGCTCAAGGGCGCGGTGACGCTCGACCTGACCGCGCTCGTGCCGGTGACACGACATCTTTCGATCGAGGGCCGCGCGGAGAACGTCGGCGGCACCCGCGTCGAGGCGGGCATCTCGGGCGAGAACATCGTCGAGCGGGCGACACCGCGGACACTCTGGATCGGGCTGCGGTATCGGTAGGCCGGCCTGTCTTCCTGCCGCCACGGAGCCGATAACGCGAACCGACCGCCTTACCGCGGCGCCATGCGGATCGCGCCGTCGAGACGGATCACCTCGCCGTTGAGCATCGGGTTGAAGAGGATGCTCTCGACCAGCCGGGCATATTCCACGGGCTTGCCGAGCCGCGACGGGTGCGGGACCTGGGTGCCCAGCGAATCCTGCGCCGCCTGGGGCAGGCCCATCAGCATCGGGGTCAGGAAGATGCCCGGCGCGATCGTCATCACGCGGATGCGCTCGCGGGCGAGATCGCGCGCGATCGGCAGCGTCATGCCGACCACGCCGCCCTTCGATGCGGCGTAGGCCGCCTGCCCCATCTGCCCGTCATAGGCGGCGACCGAGGCGGTGTTGATGGCGACGCCCGCCTCCTCGCCCTCGATCCGTGCCGCGATCAGCGCGGCGGCGAACTTGGACAGCGTGTTGAAGCTGCCGATCAGATTGACCTCGACCGCCTTGCGGAACGCGGCGAGCGGATGGGGCGCGCCGTCCTTGCCGACGGTCTTGATCGCGGGTGCGATGCCCGCGCAGTTGACCAGCACGCGCGCGACGCCGTGCCGTGCCTGCGCGTCCGCCACCGCCGCGGCGACGCTGTCGTCGTCGGACACGTCGGTACGCACGAAATGGCCGCCGATCCGCGCCGCGGCGGGCGCGCCGATCTCGGCATTGACGTCGAGGATCGTCACCTTCGCGCCGTGCGCGGCGAGCATCTCGGCGGTGGCGCCGCCGAGACCCGAGGCTCCGCCGGTGACGAGCGCGGCGACGTTCTTCAGCTCCACGGGCGTCTCTCCTGTCGGGTCGTTCGGGGCGCCGGTCCGCGCCGCGCGTCTATCGCGCATCGATCGCTTGGCCGTCAACGGGATGCGCGGGATTGTCATCTCCGGCCATGACGCGCACAAGCGGCGCATGGTCGATCCTTTCACGTCGTGGAACCGCATGGTCGCGGCATCCTTTGATTTCGCGCGCACCGGGATGCGCACCGGCGAGGCGATCGCCGCCGCGTTCGACGTCCTGGCGGCGCGCGGCGAGGTGATCGAGGCGGCGATCCGTTCGCCCGCCACGGCGGATCATGCCGAGCTCGCGATGATGGTGCCCGAAAAGGTCGCGGCGCTGTCTGCATCGGGGGCGGCGGTGATGACGCAGCTTGTCGCGATGCAGGTCGCGCTGCTCGCCGAGGCGAGCCATCTCGGCACGATGGCGATGCGCGGCCGCCCGCCGACGCTCGCCGAAATGACCGAATTGTCGAACCGCAACGCCAACTACATGCTCGGCGCGATGGAGAGCGGCTCGAAACTGGCGGCTACCGCGCTTGCGCCGATCCATTCGCGCGTGACCGGCAATGCCCGGCGGCTGCGCCGCCGCAAGGCGGCCTGAGCCCCCGTCATGGCGTCACCACTGGTCGTCGAAATGCCCCATGATCTGGGTCGCGAGGAGGTCAAGCGCCGGATGCGCGCGCGGGTCGGCGAACTCGCCTCACGGATTCCGGGCGGTGCCAAGGTCTCTTCCTCCTGGCCGAGCGAGGATCGCATGGCGATCGACATTCGCGCGATGGGTCAGTCGATCGGCGTGCTGCTCGATGTCGAGGAGACGCTGGTTCGCGCGACCGTCACGCTGCCCGCGATGCTCGCGCTGATGGCGGCCCCGATCGCCGCGATGGTGCGCGATACGGGAGCGAAGCTGCTGCTCGGCGACGAACGCGGCGGGGACAAGGCGCGCTAGGAGCGTTCCGGCTCATCCGGCATCGAAGCGATAGCCGAACAGCGCGCAATCCTCCTCATACGCCCGACCGACCGCATCGCGCAGCGCCTCGTCGTAATAGGCGCGATGATCGGCGTGGCGCCGCGGCTTGCCCGGATTGGCGCGCGGCAGCGTCGCGGCGATGCCGAGCCGTTCCGCGACCGCCGCGAAATCCGCGGCCAGCGTCTCGTACCGGCACAGCCGGTCGATCGCGACGCGGCCGTCGATCGTCACGTAGCGCGCCTGCGACACGGTATGCGCGTGCGGAAAGGCGAGACAGCGCTCGGCGAACGCCGCGAAGCGCAGGCCCGTCAGCTCGATCCCCGCCGCCCGCGCGGTGTCGACGAGATGGCGGTCGGGCCGGTGATACAGCGATACCAGCCGATCCCAGGGATCGCGCACCACCGCGATACTGAACAGCCCGTCGAGCCCGCCCAGCACCTGTCCCGCCTCGGCGAACGTCAGGTGCTGTAGGAACGCGGTGCCCAGCCCGAGCGCGCGCAGATCGGGCGAGTCGATCCGGCCGAACAACCGCTCGCGATCCTCGCGTCGCCAGTCGCCGCGCAGCCCGAGCGCGGTCTCGATCGCGGTGCCCCCGGTCTTGGGGACATGGACGAACAGGACGCCGCGGCTCCGGTCGAGCGGCACGTCAGGCGAGCCAGGGCGCCTTGAGCCCGTTCCAGTGCAGGATCGCGACATCGGGCAGCCGCTGGCGCAGCCGGCCGATCAGCCCGTCGTCCCAGCCGAGCAGCGATTTGGAGATCGGCGCATTGGTGACGCAGAGATTGTATTTCCACGTGTCGAGCACGCGATGCTCCATACCCAGCGACTGGATGCCCCAGATCAGCGAGCCCTGGTCCCACCAGGCGATCGCGGCACGCACCTCGGGATCGCGCGCGGCGTGGCGCACGGGCTCGATATAGGCGTCGAGCAGCGCATCGTCGCGTCCGCGCCGCCAGCCCGAGACCCCGGCATTGACGCACGGGACCGCCGGATCGAAATCGCGCACGATCGGCATCAGCTCGTAGAGCCGCGGATCGTTGGGGGTGGCGTGTGGCGCCTTGTTCTCGGGCGTCAGCACCGGCCCGTCCTCGAGCATCGCGAAGAGTTCGTCGAGACCGCGCAGCACGAGCAGGTCGCAATCGAGCCAGAACACCTCGCGGAACGGCGCCGCCGCGATCAGCACCGGGCAGATCCACAGCGGCCAGACGCGCTTGCCCGCCTTCTTGAGCGGGCCGGCATTCTCGGTGGCGATCCGCACCGCCTCGATCAGCGGATCGTCGGGCAGGTCCAGGATGGTGAGGTTGGGAACGGTCGCCGCCTCGGCGCGCTGTGCGTGGCTCAGCCCGATATCGTAGCAGGCGACGGGCAGCGGGAAGCTCGACTGGATCGAGGCGTGGAGACCGCGCAGCCCGGCGTAATAGTTGGCGTCGCAGAGCGTTACGATCCCGCGGTCACGCATAGCTGGCACTCGTCTCGTCCTCGATGATCTGGCGCAGCACGTGCGCGACGGTCTCGTCGCGGATCAGCGCGCCATCGGCAAGCAGCGTCTCGACCTGCGCGGGGGCGAGCAGCCGCCGCTCGTACCACTCGCGCAGCCCGCCCGCCTGCCAGAGCGCATGGAGCGACCGCCAGCGCTTGCCCATCGTCTCGGGAAGTTCGGTGTTGCGCGCATAGGCGGCGCCGCCGAACCGGATCTTGCGCTCGTACGCGGCATAGTCGCGCAACGGAAAATGCGCGATCCGCACGCCGTCGAGGCGCGCGAGCGCGAGCGGCGCGCCGGCGCGGAACACGCGCGCATTGCCCTGCGCCACCTCGATGTCGGCAAAGGCGCGATGGCAGGTCTTGCCGGGCAGCGGCGCGCCGAACTCGTTGACCGGATCGCGCTCGCGGTAGAGCATCACGCGCTCGAAATCGTCGGCACCGACACCGACCAGCGGCACGTGATTGCTGCGCTCGACGCGCAGCGCCGCGCGATCGGCGGGGACCATCGCGAGCACCGCCTTCAGGTCCCGCACGGGGTGATACCAGAACTCGTCGTCGTCGTTGTTGATGACCCAGTCCGCAGCGAAATCGGTGGCGGCGAGCCGCGCCATCCGCGTCACCCACATCGCCTGGCTGTAATCGTCGCGCGGCTCGTGGATCAGGTGCGCCAGCCCGCGATCGACATAGGACTGCGCGATCTCGGGGGTACGATCGATCGAGGCGTTATCGGTGATGACGAAGAAATCGACGCCCTGGCGGCGGTGGAACTCGATATTCTTCGCCAGCAGATGCTCGGCGTTGCGCACGAGCAGCGTCATCACCAGCCTCATGCCGCCGGCAGAGCCACCGGCCGGCCCCGCAGCCGCATCACCATCGGCACGGTCAGCGTCATCGGGTGCGGCACGCCATGTTCCCAGATGCCGTCCTCGCCCCAGCAATCGCCGTGATCGCCGCAGACCAGGATCGTCGCGTGCGCGAAGGCGCCGAGCAGCGACGCCAGGATGCCGTCGACATATTCCAGGCAGGCGGTCTGACGCGCGCGACAGTCCTCGCGCCGGTCGTCGGTCTGGAACGGGCGGCATGGATTGTCCTCGCGCGACCAGTCCGCGCCCTGATGCCAATAGGGCACATGGGTCTCGCCGAGGTTTAGGAAGGCGAAGATCTTGCCCGCGCCGGCCCGGGCGACGCGGTCCGTCAGCCACGCGACCTGGCGCGCGCCAGACCAGGTGTCGCCCGGATAATGGAATTCGTCGAAGCTGCCGGTCAGCCATTGCGACACCGGCGTCGCGGTGTTGAACCAGCCTGCCGCGCCGGTGCCGTAGCAAGCGAAGCCGGCGTTGCGGAACCCGTCGATCACGTCCTTCCCGCGCAACACATAGCCCTCGCCGCCCCTGCCGCCATATCCTGCCCCCTTGAGCTTGAAGAGCTTGGCGAATTTGGGGTTGAGCAGCGGCACCGGGGCACGCGTGGCGTAGGGCGTGAAGCCCATGAACATCGCGGCATGGCTGCCGAAGGTGAAATGGCTCGGCGCCTGCGCCGCATGCAGCGGCCCCACCGTATCCAGCGTCGGCGTGCGCGCTGCCCGGAAGGTATCGAGACGGCACGAATCGAGCGTGATGAACAATACGCTTTCGCGATCCGGATCGGACACGCCCACACTCCCCTGAAGGCGCCGTCCTAGGGCCCAAACCCGGTCAAGCCAATGGCCGTGATCGCGCGTCGGCCTGATCGGGTTCGTGCCCCGGCGTCATGACCCGGTGCCGCGCAGGCAAGCCGCAACGCCTTAACAACATCGCAAGATTGTCGGTCTAGCCATCGGGAGAGTTTTCCCTCGGGGACCAGAAGATATGCTGCTGGGCCAGGCGACGCCGATGAAGAAGCGCAGCCTCGTCACCGCTGGCGGGGTCGCGACCACCGCACCCGAGCCGCTCGGCGCGGCGGCACAGCTGCGCGCGCTGCGGCTCGAGGCGCTGGCGCAGTTCGCGCCGCTGCTCGCCGCCACCGCGGTGCTCAGCAGCCTGGTCATCGCCGCGACGCTGTGGGAGCGTGAGCGCCAGGTCCTGCTCGGCGCCTGGACGCTGCTGACCGTCGCCACCGCCTGGCTGGTGACACGCCGCATCCAGGGCAATGCGCTGCTCCATGTCGCGCGCGACGTGCCGCCCCGCATCGCGATCGAGAACGGGCTGATGATGGCGCTGCTCGCGGCGTTGTGGGCATCGCTGCCGGTGACGCTGTACGCGCATCTGCCCGAAGATCTGCAGACCATCGTCGCGGGCACGGTGTGCGCGATGATGTGCGGCGCGCTGGCGATCGCGACCGCGCCGCTGGTGGCGATGGCCTGGGCGGGAACGCTCACCCTCGGGCTCGCGATCGGCGTGGTCGCCGCCGGCGACCGCTACTGGCTGGCGATGGCGCTGTCGGTGCTGCTGCACTGCGGTTTCATCGCGGTCGTCGTCAAGCGCATC
>CAZZZX010000049.1:0-11104 GCA_964658585.1 uncultured Novosphingobium sp. | reverse complement strand
GATGCAACTAACTACGATATTTGGAAAGTGAGGGTTATGCCGGGGTCCCGATCGGCGCCGATTGGGACCGCGTCGCCGTATCAGCACCAAATATATTCAATGCCTTAGCCAAAAACAGCCGGGGTCCCGTTTTCAACGCCGATCCACACGCCCTGGCACACCGATGCCGATCTCGGCCGCCCAATCGAGGTCGTCACGGACATGTCCAAGAGCCGTCGCATGGGCTTCGTTTGTTACCAGCCGACGGATGATGCCTTCATCGCTCTGTTCGAGCAGCTGCGCGCTGATCGTCTTATCCCCTGATCGAGCGCCGTTGATCGGAGCCGTCCTCTACAGCCCAGGAAACGCGCAGTTTGTCCGGGTCCTGAAGATGAACAGGTGTCCGGTTCGGGCCAGCGCAGGCCCGGCCATGAGCGACCGCAATTGGGTCGAGCCTGCCCGATCTGGTTACAGTTCGCGTCGCCGCTGCTTGATGCCGCCTTGCTCTATGCGCTCAGGCATCCCAAAAGCCGCTCTTACGTGCGTGACGCCGCCTAAGGTCCGCCAAATACTCGGCGTGGATCGGATGCCCGGCAAAATCATCGATCCGCCGGGCGAGATGCTCGCAGGTCTGCAGATGGCGGGCGGCGTGGCCGTAGCGCTTGTACTTGGCGGCATCGAGTGAGAGATCAATCATCGCTCGCAGCACGAGCGTGGCGGCGAGCGGATGGCGCTGCTCGAGCGCGTCGGCGGCGGGGGTCAGCAGCCAATATTGGTTGCCGTCGAGTTGGTCGCCCCGAGCCATGATGAGACCTGCGGCGCGGTCGAGCGCGGGCCAGTCGATCAGGAAGGCGAGCGCTTGATGGAAGTTGGCAAAGCGTGACGCGAAGCTGAGAGCCCGCTCCTCCGCCTCCATGTCGTCGAAATCCGGCAGCCGCTTGAGGTGCGCCCGGAGGTACCTGGCATCGAGACCGCGCTCGAACACCTGCCAGCGCTCGCCCTGCGCGTCGTCGGTTCGCCCAAGGGCATCGAGCACCTCGATCCGTACGCGCTGCCAATCGGGCCAGTGGCCGCTTAGGCGGACACCGTCAGCTGCCCCGTCGAGCACCGCAAGCGCCTCGCTGGCGCGATCGGCCGCCAACATTCGCTCGGCGATCGCCGCTGCAATTGCGGGGTTGGCGCGTTCCTCGTCCGAATAGCGGCCCGCAAATCCGTCGACATCGCCAAGTGCGTCGGCGATCTCGGTCAGCGCGGCGCGGACGAGGCGCCCGTGACGACCGCGCTCGTAATCGTCCTGATAGATCGGCCCGCGCGTACTCAACCCGATCATCCGGCGTTCGCCACCTCCAGCGCTTACGGGGGTGTTGGCCGACAATTCCTCGAACTGCGCCTTGAGCCGGTTCAGCCCGTCGGGCCCGAGTGCCTGCGACATCAGGCTGATCAACTCATCGAACTGGCCATAGTCGTTCGAGCAGACCGCGGCGAACACCCGATCGGCCAATGCGCCGGCTGGCTTGCCGGCTTTAGCGGCGATAGCGCCGAGATCGTCGCGTGCGGAAGCGATAACGCTGCCGATCACGCCGTTGCTGTCGTCGCACCGCTCATAGATCGAGGGTGCTATCTCCAGCAGGCGCCAAAGAAGGTCGAACGCCTCACCCGGGCTCGTCGCCGCGACATGGGCGGCGATCGCCTCGCGCTGCGTTTCGAGGTCACGGGCGAGTTCCTTTACCTTGCGCCAGTCGACGAACGAGCGCGATTTAGCGATGGAGGCAAGTCGCTTTCGGATCTCGCTCGCGACGTCACCGCCGCCGCGGCTAGCTAGCTCAAGCCGCAACCGGCGCTTGGCTGCCGCATCACCAGCGGTCACGTCGAGCAACAGCTCCGCCAGGCGCTCGGCTCCAAGCGCGGCGAGGTTCTTCGCGTTTAGCGTCGTCTCAGACGGCATGCCCTTCCGTCACGATCAGGGCTCGATTCGTCAAGCGGCGCGACAAGCCGGCGTCCGCCTGAAGCCGCGAGGTTCGAACGGAGGGAGGTCAACGACTCCATGTGGTTCAGCCGGCCTGACGGAACCGCCAAACCCGTTGCTCGGCCGAGGTGAACGAAGGGCCGAAGTTGGGAAGCGATAAATTGGCCATGGACGACAGGAAATGTGTCAACCAGTGGGAGCTGCACCTAGGGAACGGAGGCGCAATTGGCCGCCGAGGTCTACCAAAGGTGCAAGGGTAAGCAAGAAGAACAAGTGATACCAGAGAGGTAGGCGGGCGCCGATCTGGATGTGCGCGGGAAGGAACAGCAGCAGCAGGATGGCTCCGACGATCCAGGGAGCCCACCTGCTTGCGGGGGCGATCGTCCGGGTGATGAACCCGGCTGCAATCGAGGATACGACGGCGAGAGCGAGCCGCGCGATCTTCATCGTCAGGGTAAACGCCAGGAGCGGCTCGGCAGCGGTGTAGGCCGGGATGGCCGCTCGCACTCCGAAATTAAGAACCGTCGCGATTACCGCCCAGGTGACCAGACCGCCGAGGACTGCCAGCACATTGCGTCCCACGACATTGCTCCCCATGCTCATAAGACCAACACGGAGTCCATTAGTACAATCCAACTATGAAAGCAACGTTGCTCATCCTCGGCATGCTCCATGGAGCGGACCTTCATCCCTACGAGATGAAGCGGCGACTCGGCGCGGCCATGGTGGAGTGCTACCTCGATGTGGACGTCGGCACGCTCTACTATGCCGTCCGCCAGCTTGAGCGGGAAGGCGCGATTGCAGCTATCGTCAAGGAGCATGTTGCGCGTGGGGGAACCCGGACGACATACCGGATTACTGACACGGGGCGAGAGGCGTTCCAGGATGAGGTTCGGCGGCAGTTCGGAAAGGAAGGACCGGTCTCGTCGACCCTCTACGCCGCCTTGTTATTCCTTCGCCATATTGCGCCCGACCAGCTTTTGGAGCTGGTTCGCCAGCGGATCGCACGCACGGAAGCGCAGCTGGTGGAGCTGACGCCGCTACGAGAGCAGATGCTCCCCAGGCTGACGGGAGGAGCGGACCATCTCTTCAACCATATCGAAGGGCAGCGACGGTTCGATCGAGCTTGGCTTGGTGAACTGCTTTCAGCGCTTGAAGCCGACAAGGTTCCCCTCCCCTCGAAGCACGATCGACCCGATCATGAAGGAGGCATCAGAGTAAGCTAATGCACTCGCATGAACGGGTGTTCGAACTTGGGAGACGAAGAATGGCCTCCAAATGTCGCTATCTGGGTCTAAAAACCCCCTAGGCGAGCGACTACTCTTAACGAGAGCAGTCGCTCCCTGGCCTAAGTTATGCTTACCCGGCCGCGGCCATCCACTGCACCGCGTCCTCTCCTGCCGGTATCTTGAGCGGTGCGTTCGGATCGGTGGCCGCCTGCCAGACCGCCGCAGCCACATCGGCCGCATGGGTGACGGGCCCGCTCTCGTCGCGGAAGCTGGCGATCATGCCTTCGATCATCGGCTTGTAGTCGGCATTATCGAGCCCGCGCAGATGCGGCATGGCATTGCTGCCGAAGCTCGTCTCAGGTGAGCGTCCAGGAAGAACGATGTGCACTCGCACGCCGAATGGCTCCATTTCGACCGCCAGGCTCTCGGTCAGCGCGTTCACCGCCGCCTTGCTCGCGCGGTAGACGCTAACCAGCGGCAAGGGTTTGAGCGTTACCGTCGACGTGACATTGATGATGGTGCCGCTGCGGCGTTCACGGAACGGGGGCAGGATCGCCTGCAGCATTGCCAGCGTGCCGAGCGTATTGGTCTCGAACAACAGGCGCGCCGTATCCGGCTCGATCAGCTCAATTGGCACGGCGGCACCAAGCCCGGCGTTGTTGACGAGCACGTCGATCTCGCCGGCGCGCCCGAGCGCGCTCGTGATGCTTTCCGGATTGGTGATGTCGAGCGAGAGAACGGTGAGGTTATCGGACGCGGGAAGGACATCATTCTTGGGCTGACGCATCGTGGCGACGACGTTCCAGCCTTTCCCAAGAAACAGCTTCGCGGTCTCCAGACCGAAGCCAGAGGAACAGCCGGTGATGAGGACGGTAGGCATGAGAGCTCTCCGAGGTTGTTAGCGGTCGCTCGGATATGGCCATAGTCCGAGGGACCATCTATGGTCGGCTGTCTCGAATCCATTGGCGATAGTCCTGTTATGACCGTTGATCCGCTTGCCGAGATCGTGACCCTGCTCCAGCCTTCAGCCAGCTATTCCAAGCTCGTCGAATATGGCGGGCGGTGGCGCATCCGCCGCGACATCGAGGGCAAACCGGTCTTCTTCGCAGTGCTGGAAGGCGAGTGCCGAGTGGTGTCGTCGGGTCGGCCGCCGATCATCGTACGTGAGGGCGATTTCGTCCTGTCCCCCTCGACCAACGATCATGTCGTCGAAAGCGTCGATGCGCCGCCGCACGGGATCGCGATGGTGCCGACGGAGATCGGCGAGGGGCGATTTCGGGTCGGGCGGCCTGGCGAACCGATCAATCTCAGGATGCAGGTCGGCCTATGCAGCTTCGCCTCTCCTGACGCCGCTTTGCTCGTCTCCCTTCTACCGGCGATGATCGTAGCCCGCGGCGAGCCGCGGCTCGCGCTGTTGCTTCAGCTGGTTGGCGACGAGACACGCCACTCCCGGCCGGGGCGGGAATTGGTACTGGAACGTCTGCTCGAGGTGCTGCTCATCGAGGCGTTGCGGTGCGGGGCCGACGTCATGTCGGTGCCGAGCGTCGCGCGTGGGCTCTCGGATGATCGTCTGGTCTCTTCCTTGCGGGCAATGCATGCGCAGCCGGCTCATGGCTGGACCGTTGCCGATCTTGCGGCCAAGGCCGCCTTGTCCCGTTCGGCCTTCTTCGCCCGTTTCAGTCGCGTCGTCGGGTTGCCGCCAATGGAATATCTGCTGGCATGGCGAATGGCGCTCGCCAAGCGCCTGTTGCGCTCGCGTGAGCTCGCGATCGAGCATGTCGCCGCACAGGTTGGCTACGGTTCGGCGAGCACCTTCAGCACCGCGTTCACCCGCCACGTCGGCGTGCCGCCTATGCGATATGCTCGGGCTGCGGTGGCCCCTTAGCGACGACGGTAGGCGCCACCGAAGCTGCCGTTTGCATTCGCAGTGTGAACTAACCGCCAAGTCCCGGCACTCGCCGGGCGCCCGTGCAGCGAGAAGCGATCGGGGAGCATTAACAGACGTCCATTTCCGGAAGCGCCGATCGGGCCATGAGCGACCGGAATTGGGTCTTCCGTGCGGCGGCGACGACATCTGTTATGCCGTATCCGCCCGCGTTCAGGCTCGCAATTGGCGGCTGATGGCGTTCGGATGCCTGGGTCTCACGACCGCGCTCTCAGGCGGCCTGCTCTGGCAAGGCCTGCAAAGCCGGGTCGTGCCCTATGTCGTCGAGGTCGATCGGTTGGGCGAAGCGAAGGCGATCTCGCCCGCGGAAGCCGGCTATCATCCGACCGATCCGCAGATCGCTTGGTTTCTCAGCCGCTTCATAACCGACGTCCGGTCGGTGTCGCTCGACCCCGTGCTGATGCGTCAAAGCTGGCTGTCGACGTATGATTTCGCAACCAAGCGCGGCGCCATCTTTCTCGGCGATTATGCGCGTGTCGCCGATCCATTCGGCCATGTCGGGGAACGCACCGTCTCCGTCCAAGTGACCAGCGTCGTGCGTGCGTCGGATCGCTCGTTCCAAGTGAAATGGCTCGAAACTGCCTACGAACGCGGCGCACTGACCGGCACGTCGCATTGGACCGCGATCCTGACCGTGGTGCTCAACGCGCCGTCCAGTGCTGACACGCTTAGGAAGAACCCGCTCGGCCTTTACGTCGATGCGGTCGACTGGAGCCGCGAGCTGGAACCCGGGAACGGATCACCGCCATCACCGTCGCCGGCGGCGCCATCTTCGCCAGCCTCAACAATTTCGGACGGGTCGCATCCCGATCCGGAGCTTGCCGCCCAAACCACCCATTCGGAGATCCGGCTATGAAATCCGCTATCTTGGCAGCGACGGCATTGGCCGCCGCTTCGCCCGCTTTTGCCCAAAGCATTCCTACTTCGGCGCCGGTCGCACCGACTGTACCCGCGAGTACTTCAGCCGCGCCGTCCATTTCATCGGCTTCAGCAACGATCGACTCACCGCCATCGGACCTACGCGCCACGGCGACGATGCCAGTTCGCCACCCTTATCGCCCACCGTCAGCGGCGGAACTGCGCGTCCGTGCCGCCAATCATGCCGCCACGCTCGAACCCGCAACCAGCGGCTACCTCAACGCGGTGCAGGTCTATCCCTATAGCGATGGCGCGATCTACCATGTCTTCACCGCGCCCGGTCAGGTGACCGACATCGCGTTGCAGCCCGGTGAGATATTGGGCGCGGTCGCGGCCGGCGACACGGTGCGCTGGGTGATCGGCGATACGACCAGCGGCAATGGTGATGGCAAGCGCACCCATGTCCTGGCGAAGCCCTTCACCGCCGGACTCGCCACCAATATCGTCATCACGACCGATCGTCGGACCTATCACCTGGCACTCACCAGCACCGATCGTACGGCGATGGCGGCATTGTCTTGGACATACCCCCAAGATCAGCTCATCGCACTGAAGGCGGCGGCCGAGCAGGCGCGGGCTGCCGAGCCGATCGCGGCGGGTCTGCAGATCGATCAGCTCCATTTCGACTACACCATCACCGGTGACCAACCGGCGTGGCGCCCGCTGCGGGCTTTCGACGATGGCCACCAGACCTTCATCGAGTTTCCGGCCAGCATTCGGGTGGGAGAGGCCCCTCCCCTGTTCCTCGTCGATGCCAAGGGTATTGCGCAGCTGGTGAACTACCGGGTGCAGGGCCGCTATTACGTCGTCGACCGCCTATTCGATGCCGCTGAATTGCGCCTTGGACTGAAACACCAGGATATCGTGCGCATCAGCCGGAACGGTCAGCTGGACAGCCGTCGGAGGGCGTCGTGACGGATGCCGCACCAGCCCAACCGGCCAAGCTCGATCCCGAGACGCTGGCGATCCGCTCGCGCCCACCGCGCGCGATCCGCTTCAAGCGCGGCGTCATCATCGCGATCGCCGCTTGTCTGTCGGTCAGCCTGATCGCGGTGACGTGGATGGCTTTGAAGCCGCGCCTGTTCCATCGCGGCGATGCCCAGCAGGAGCTGTCGCAGCCGGACGCCCGTTCGACCAGCGACGCCCTCAATGGCGTGCCGGCAACCTATGGCGACGTGCCGAAGCTGGGGCCGCCTTTGCCCGGAGACCTCGGCAGGCCGATCCTCGAGCATCAGCAATCCACGCTGGCGGTAATCAATCCGGCTGACCAACAGCTCCAGCAGGCCGAGGCCGCAGAGCGCGAACGGCAGTTCGCCGAGCTGAAAGCAGCGCGCGAGTCCGGCGTCCTGGTGCAAGGGCATGAGGCGAGCAGCACCGGCGATACGCCAACGTTGGCGTCGACCGCTACTGCCCCCCAAACCGAAACGCCGAAGCTGGCACTTGATCCCGACCATGACCCCAATGCCCAGGGACGTAAGGCAGAGTTCGTCAGCGCCCTCGATCCGCGCGGCGACGTAAACCCGCATGCGCTCTCGCCGGCGCCGTCGCCGTACACGCTGGCGGCGGGCAGCGTGATCTCCGCCAGCCTGATTACCGGGCTTCGTTCCGACTTGCCCGGCCTGGTCACCGCCCAAGTGACAGAGAACACCTACGATAGCGCCACGGGCCGCATCCTGCTCGTGCCCCAAGGCGCCCGGCTGATCGGCACCTACGACAGCGTCGTCGCCTTCGGACAGAGCCGCGCACTGGTAGTCTGGCAGCGGATCATCATGCCGGACGGCAGTTCGCTGCGCATCGACAATGTGCCCGCGACCGATCCGTCCGGCTATGCGGGCATGGCCGACAAGGTGGACTTCCACACTTGGCAGCTGCTGAAGGGAGTGGCGCTGTCGACCCTTCTCGGGGTCAGCTCCGAGCTTGCGCTTTCCGGTCAGAGCGATCTCATCCAGGCGCTTCGCATGTCGACGCAGGACAATGTCTCACGTGCCGGCGATCAGATCACGCAGCGCAATCTTGGCATCCAGCCGACGATCACCATTCGACCGGGTGCGCCGGTGCGGTTGGTTGTTCACAAGGATCTGGTGCTCGCCCCAACGGCAGGGGAGGGCTGACATGGCGGACCTCAAGCTCGCGCAGCTCCCCGATCGCACACCGATCAAGCTTACGATCTCGGTGCTGCCAGATCTCCATCAGGCGCTCACGGACTATGCCGCGCTATATGCGCAGAGCTACGGTCGGGACGAGCCCATATCGGAGCTCATCCCGGCCATGCTTCGCGCCTTTATCGACAGCGATCGGGCCTTCGGGCGGCGAGCGGGAACATGATCCACGGATCCCGGCCAAAAATCCCGCCGCTAGCGTCACCAGCCAACACCGAACGAGGGCTGGAGCCGCTGACGGTCCGCGTCTCCACCGCGGTCAAATTGACCGGGATCAGCCGCTCCCGCATCTACGAATTGATCCAGTCCGGGGACCTGGAGGTGAAGAAGATCGGGCGATCAACGCTCATTCCGTTCTCGGCGCTGAAACGGCTGGTCGCATCCGGCGACGACTGACCTACCTCATCTCGCCGCGGCGGCATGAGGAGGATCGCGGCGCGGAGGGGCGCCGAAGGTCGGTCGCCCTCCCGTCTGGACCGCTCTAACCCGCACCGCTTCCACGTCGTCGCGGCGCTCGTCGAGATAGTCGGACCAATATTGCATCATGCGAACTCGCTCGGCCCAAAACTCGCCGCGCGCGTAGATCCGCCGCACCGCGTTCTTGTCTTGATGCGCTAGCTGCCGCTCGATCGCATCGGGATTGAACAGCCCGGTCTCATTCAACAGGCTGTCGGCCATCGACCGGAATCCGTGTGCTGTCATCTCATCCGGCCCGTACCCCAAGGCCCGCAATGCGGCGTTGATCGTGTTCTCCGACATCGGCCGATCGGCGGTCCGAAATGATGGAAACAGGTACTTGCCGCCGCCGGTGATCTCCCAGAGTTCGAGGATCATCGCCTGGACCTGACGGGACAGCGGCACCCTGAGCGGCAACCGTCGCTTCATCTTTTCGGGCGGGATGTCCCAGTAGACGTGCTCCCAGTCGATCTCCGCCCATTCCCAACTGCGCAGTTCGCCGGGCCGGACGAAGACGTAAGGGCTGATCCGCAGAGCGAACACCGTCACGGCGTGACCGTGATAGCCATCGATACGCCGCATGAGGCCGCCGACTTCCCCCGCCTTGGTGATCGCAGAAAGGTGCGTCACCACTGGTGCGGCGATCGCCCCACGTAGCTCGCTGGAGGGATTAGCGGTCGCCCGGCCGGTGTGGATCGCATAGCGAAAGACGCGGCCGAGGACGCTGCGCATCCGTCGCGCGCTTTCGCGCCGACCGCTGCCCTCGAGCTTTCGCAGCACGATGAGGCAGTCCGGGGGCGTGATTTCCGTGACGGGCCGCGTTTTTAGCGCTTCATAGGCGATATCGAGCAACCAGCGGATCTTGCGCAGCGTGATCGGCGCGAGCGCTTCGTCGACGCACTTCTGATACCACTCCTCCGCGATCGCTCCGAACGTGTTGGCCGCGGCGATCTTCGCGGCGGCTCGTTCCTCTTGCTTCCGCTGCGCCGGATCGAGGCCGGCAGCAACCTGCCGACGGGCATCGTCGCGGCGTGCACGGGCGTCGGCCAGCGACACGGCGGGCCATTGGCCGCAATGCAACGTCTTTTGTCGGCCGAGATATCGGTAGCGGAAGCTCCAGAGCTTGGAGCCGTTGGTTTTGACGAGAAGGTAGAGACAATCCGCGTCAGAGAGGGTGTAAGGCTTCTCGCCGGGCTTGGCCGCGGCGACTTGCACATGGGTCAGCATGTTGTTGTTCCCAGCTTTGCCAGGAACGCCCAGTAACAACAGAAACAGCAACATTTCGGGGTTGCTGGCCCTGGAATCGGCTGGACGAGCCCGGACGGTTGCCGGCGATTCTCGACCCAAAAAGGCTTGGAAAACAGCCACTTGGCGGACCTTGCCGGACGTCGCCGGAAGGGACTCTGGTGCCCAGAAGAGGACTCGAACCTCCACGGCCTTGCGACCGCCAGCACCTGAAGCTGGTGCGTCTACCAATTCCGCCATCTGGGCACGGGGTAGGCGGCGGCGCTTAGCGGGCGCGCGCGCGGCTTGTCAATGGTCGCGGGCGTCGGCACGGTGGCGGCTTGTCTTCGCTCCTGGCTCGGGGCAGAGCGGTGGGCGTTGTACCGCGCTATCGGGACGGGATTGGCGATGACGGATCTGGTGACGCTGTTCGGGGGTGGCGGGTTCGTCGGCCGCTATGTCGCGCAGCGGCTCCTGAAGCGCGGCGCGCGCGTGCGTGTCGTCGGGCGCGATCCGCGCCACGCCTTTTTCATCAAGCCGCTCGGTGGTCTCGGCCAGACCCAGTTCATCGCCGCCGACGTGACCCGGCCCGACAGTGTGGCGCGTGCGGTCCAGGGCAGCGACGCAGTCATCAATCTGGTCGGCATCCTCACCGGGAAATTCGAGGCGGTGCATGTCGAAGGCGCGCGGACCGTCGCCGCCGCCGCCGCGCAGGCGGGCGCCCGCGCCTTCGTTCAGATGTCCGCGATCGGCGCGGACCCGGCGTCGCCATCGGCCTATGGCCGCAGCAAGGGCGAAGGCGAGGCCGCGGTGCGTGGCGCCTTTCCGGGCGCGACGATCCTGCGCCCCTCGGTGGTGTTCGGCGCCGAGGACGATTTCCTCAACAAGTTCGCACGGATGATCCAGCTCTTGCCGGTGGTGCCGGTGATCGCGCCGGCGTCGCGCTTCCAGCCGGTGTTCGTCGCCGACGTCGCGCACGCGGCGGCGTCCGCCGCACTCGATCCGGGGACGCATGGCGGCCACCTCTACGAGCTCGGCGGACCCGAGGTGCTGACGATGCGGCAGATCAACGAGCTGATCGCGCGGATCATCGAGCGGACGCCGCTGTTCGTCGACCTGCCCGATCCGGTCGCCGCGATGATCGCACGTCTGCCCGCCTCGCCGCTGACCACCGATCAGTTGAAGATGCTCGCGCGCGACACCGTGGTCGCGCCGGGCGCCGAGACGT
>CAZZZX010000048.1:6692-11353 GCA_964658585.1 uncultured Novosphingobium sp. | reverse complement strand
AGGCCCAGCCGTGTCTGGAACCGGATCCCCGACGACATCCGCCAGCAGATCCTGACGCTTGCCCTGGAGGAGACGGAGCTGTCACCCCGCGAGCTGGCAGTGCGCTTCACCGACACCGTCGGCTATTTCGTATCGGAAGCAACGGTTTATCGCCTGCTCAAAGCCCATGACTTGATCACCAGCCCGGCCTTCATCGTGATCAAGGCCGCCAGTGAGTTCACCGACAAGACCACCCGGCCCAACGAGATGTGGCAGACCGACTTCACCTATCTGAAGATCATTGGCTGGGGGTGGATGTACCTGTCGACCATCCTCGACGACTACTCGCGCTACATCATCGCCTGGAAGCTGTGCACGACCATGAAGGCGGAGGACGTCACGGCCACGCTGGAACTGGCGCTGGAGGCCTCGGGCTGCGACCAGACCCATGTCCTGCACAAGCCGCGCCTGCTGTCGGACAACGGCTCGAGCTACATCGCCGGCGAGCTCGCCGACTGGCTCGACGACCGGGAGATGGCCCACGTCCACGGTGCGCCCTACCATCCCCAGACCCAGGGCAAGATCGAGCGCTGGCACCAGACCCTCAAAAACCGCATTCTGCTCGAAAACTACTATCTGCCAGGAGATCTGGAGGCGCAGGTCAAGACCTTCGTCGGCCACTACAACCATGACCGCTATCATGAGAGCCTGCACAATCTGACGCCTGCCGACGTCTACTTCGGCAGGGCCACCGGCACGGCCGGCGCGATCGTGGCTATGAGCTCCAGGAACTGTTTGCGTCGCGCGCGGGCACCCGGCTTCTTCATGCGGGCGGCGTAGTCTAGGTCGCGCAGGATCAACGCGGTCGAAGCGTGGCTGTCGTCACTGCCAGGCCATGCCTATGCCAATGTACGCCAGCCGCTTGTCCACACGCTCAACCTCGCCCACCTCATGCCGCTGTCGAGCGTCTGGGCAGGCCCAGCGCGCAATGCCCATCTCGACGGTCCGCCGCTGCTGGTCGCGCAATCCTTATCGCCTAACGGCTGCGCCATCACCTTACCTGCTGTCCGCCGGCAGCGTGATTGCCGCCAGTCTGATCACAGGGCTGCGGTCCGATCTGCCGGGCATCGTCACCGCTCAGATCACGGAAAATGTCTATGACAGCCCGACGGGCAAGATCCTGCTCATGCCGCAGGGCGCCCGGCTCATCGGCAGGTATGACAGCGTCGTCGCCTTCGGCCAGAAGCGCGCGCTCGTCGTCTGGCAGCGGATCATCCAGCCCGACGGCAGTTCGATCCGGCTCGACAATATGCCGGCGACCGACCCGGCGGGCTATGCCGGGCTTCAGGACAAGATCGACTTCCACACCTGGCAGCTGTTGAAGGGCGTCGCGATCTCGACGGTGCTCGGCATCGGCTCCGACCTCGCGTTCAGCGGCAATGGCGGCCTGATCGAGGCGATCCGCCAGTCGGGTCAGCAGAATGTATCGCGCGCCGGCGACGAGCTGACCGCGAAGGCGCTCGATATACAGCCGACACTGACCATCCGCCCCGGCGCCTCGGTCCGGCTGATCGTCGATCGCGACCTGATCCTGGCACCTTGGCAGGGATAGGAGGATCGCCATGCCCGATCTGAAACTCGGCAAACTCCCCGACCGCACCCCGGTCAAGCTCAGCATCAACGTGATGCCGGATCTCGCCAAGGCGCTTGCGTCCTACGCCGCACTCTACAAGCAGACCTATGGGCGCGAAGAGACGGTGCCCGATCTCATCCCCGCAATGCTGGCGGCATTCCTCGACAGCGACCGGGTGTTTGCGAAAGGTCGCAAGCCGGGTTTAGCGCCGCCTGCAGCCGCCAGCGAATGAGCGAGGTCCTCAATGTCCGGCAGGCCGCCACCCTGCTCGGCGTCCACCCCAATTCTCTGCGCAGCTACGCCAAGGCTGGAACGATCCCAGGGGCCAAGATCGGCCGTGGGTGGCGATTCCTCGAAGCCGATCTTGTCGCCTGGTTGCGAGAGCGATATTCTGGGCCCGCACGGATGCAGCTGAGTGCCGACCATGAGGAGGCAACCACATGGCACTCTGGAAACGTGCAGGTATCTACAATATCGACATCACAGCCCCGGACGGAACACGAATTAGACGCTCTGCTGGAACGTCCGACCGGGAAAAGGCGAGAGAATACCACGACCGGCTGAAAGCCGAACTGTGGGATGAGGCAAGGTTGAAGCGCAAGCGGCCGCGGACATGGGACGAGGCGGCGCTGCGCTGGCTGAAGGAGAAGCGGCACAAGCGTTCCTACCGGAGCGACGTGCAGCGGATCCGCTGGTTTACCGAGCATCTCAGGGGCAAGACCCTGGATGCGATCAACCGGCAGCTGATCGACGGACTGGTGACGAAGCATATTGCTGCGTCCGATCGCACGAAGGATCTCTATGTGGCGCTCATCCGCGCCATGTTCCGGCTGGCGATGCGGGAGTGGGAATGGATCGACACCATCCCGGCGTTCAAGACCTACGTCAGAGGCTCTAAGGTTCGGGTCCGGTGGATCAGCCAGGAACAGGCGGAGCGGCTTCTGGCCGCCTTGCCTGAGCACCAACGGGACGTGGTGGTGTTTGCGCTATCGACTGGCCTGCGCCAGGGGAATGTTCTTGGGCTTACCTGGGAGCAAGTCCATCTGGACCGTCGCATGGCCATGATAGACCATGGCGAGACCAAGAATGGGGAGGCTCTCGGGGTCCCCCTGAATGAGATCGCCATGGCGACGCTGCTTCGGCAGCAGGGCAAGCACGAGACGCGCGTGTTCACTTACCGGGGCAAACCGCTCCAGTCGGCGAATACGCGGGTGTGGCGACAGGCACTGGTGGAATGCGGGATCACCGACTTCCGCTGGCATGACCTGCGACACACCTGGGCGAGTTGGCTCCGGCAGAATGACGTGCCCACCTGGGTGCTTCAGGAACTGGGTGGCTGGAAGTCTGAATCGATGGTGCGCCGCTACGCGCATATGTCGGTGAAGCACTTGCAGCCTTATGCCGACCAGCTGATTTTTCGCGGTGAAACGGGACATCCCGCAGAGCCGCAGAAAACTGCGGAAGCCCATGACACAAAATCACCCACATCGTCGGGCAAACCCCGGCTTTATGTGGTGCAATAGGGCTCGCAACCCATTGATTTGATGAAAAGAAAATGGTGGACGCACTTGGGCTCGAACCAAGGACCCGCTGATTAAGAGTCAGCTGCTCTACCAACTGAGCTATGCGTCCATCCCCGTCGCTGACGATCGTCGGTCGGCGTCGGGAGGCGGCCGGTTAGCAGGGGCGGAGCGGGGTGTAAACAGGCGAGCGCGATAAATCTCGGGCTCAGCCGAAGGGCGGCCGGTAGCCGCGCTGTTCGCGGTCGATCGCAAACAGCAGACCGACGATGATCAGCACCGTCATCACCGCCGACCCGCCGTACGACACCAGCGGCAGCGGGATGCCGACCACCGGCGCCAAGCCCATCACCATCATCAGATTGACCGCGACGTAGAAGAAGATCGTCGTCGACAGCCCCGCCGCGGCGAGCCGGCCGAACCGCGTCGGCGCGCGCATCGAGACGCCGAGCCCCCACCAGATCACCGACAGGAAGGCGAGGATCAGCAGCACGCCGCCGACCAGCCCCCATTCCTCCGCCATCGTCGCGAACACGAAGTCGGTCTGGCCCTCGGGCAGATAGTCGAGATGGCTCTGCGTGCCGTTGAGGAAGCCCTTGCCGAGCACGCCGCCCGATCCGATCGCGATCTTGGACTGGGTGATGTGATAGCCCTTGCCGAGCGGATCGATGTCGGGATCGAGGAAGATCAGCACCCGGTTGCGCTGATATTCGCGCATCATTCCCCAGGCGCCCGCCGCCAGCGGCACCATCGCCGCGGCGGCGCCGACGAACAGCCGGAGCGGCAGGCCGGCGAGGAACATCACGGTGATCCCGCCCAGCGTCACCATCGCCGCGGTGCCGAGATCGGGCTGCACCAGGATCAGCGCGGCGGGCAGCGCGATCAGCACCAGCGCGGGCCAGATCGCGCGCAGGCCGCGGATCTCGCCCGCCGGCAGCAGGTCGTAGAAGCGCGCGAGCACGAGCACGATGCACGGCTTCATCAATTCGGAGGGCTGGAGCCGGATGATGCCGAGATCGAGCCAGCGCTGGCCGCCGCCGCGCACCGCGCCGACCAGCTCGACCAGCACCAGCGTCGCGACCAGGATCGCGTAGATCGGCAGCGTCACCGCCTTGAGCCGGTCCTCGCGCAGCCGCGACAGTGCGATGCACAGACCGAGGAACAGAATGAAGCGCAGCCCTTGGCCGAACGCCCAGGGACGCAGGCTGCCGCCCGCCGCCGAGTAGAGCACGACCAGCCCGAAACCGGTGATCGCGGTCACGGTGAGGATGATGCGCCACGGCAGCGTCGCGAGCGGCGCGGGGACGAGCGAATTGCGGATCGCCATCGGTCAGGGCCTCGCGAAGATATGGCAGGCCATGTCCGCGGCGGCTCGGTTCGAGCGGCATCGCGCAAGGTCGCGACGCGTCCATCGCGAACGCCCCGCACGAACGGAGGTCTCGACGGTGGGTCTCGATTGCGCTCGACCCTCCGCCCGAAACGAACGGAGCGGGGCGAGCGATCGGCTCAGGCAGGCCGCTCGGCCCATG
>CAZZZX010000048.1:0-6682 GCA_964658585.1 uncultured Novosphingobium sp. | reverse complement strand
GTTGCCGGCCGGCGCTCCACCCGTCGCCGGCACCGCGATATTGTCGGTGCCCTCGAGCGGCGGGGCCACCGCCGAGGCCGCGGCGTCGGGTGCGGGATCGGCGGCATTGTCGATCTGGACCGCGGCGGCGGCGTCGGCGGCCTTCTGCGCGGCTTGCGCGGCCATCCATTCGGCGCGGTCGCGGGTCATGCGGGTGGCGATGTCGCCGCCCCAGCCGGGCTGCATCTTGGCGAGCGTCTCGTTGGCCTTGGCGGGATCGTAGAGGAAGGTGAAGGCGTCGCGTGCCATCGCCGCGGCGGCGGTGCCATGGCCGGCATGTTCCATGATGAAGCCAGCGGCGTAGCGCGGCTGCTCGACCGGCGCGAAAGCGACGAACAGGCCGTGGTCGCGCAGCTTCCAGTCGCCGGTGGTGCCGCTGGTGCGGCCCGCGCGGCGATCCGCCTCGCTGATGTGGTGGACCTGCGCCGAGCCGGTCTTGCCGCCCATCGCGACGCCCGGCACGTGCATGACGGCGCTGCCCGCGGTGCCGCCGGGGCCGACCACCGCGCCCATCGCCTCATGGACGAACTGGAGGTGCGCGGGATCGATGCCGAGCGACGCGGGTGCCACGTCGTCCGTGCGGTGCGCGAGGCGCGGCACCAGCGCGCGGCCGCTGGCGATGCGCGACGCCATCACCGCGAGCTGGAGCGGATTGACCAGCGTATAGCCTTGGCCGATCGCGGAATTGAGCGTGTCGCTGACCGACCAGGGCTTGTGATACCGGTGCTCCTTCCAGGCCGGATCGGGCACGGTGCCGAACCGCTGCGAAGTGACCGGCAGCGGGAACTTCTCGCCGAGCCCCAGCCGCTTCGCCATCGCCGCGATCCGCTCGGTGCCGATGCGGCGCGCCATGCTGTAGAAATAGATGTCGCAGCTCTTCTGGACCGCGGTGTGCATGTTCACCGCGCCATGGCCGCTATGCTTGTAGCAATGGAAGGCGCTGTTGCCGACGCGATAGGTGCCGGTGCACACGACATGATCGTCGGGTGACACGCCCGCCTCGAGCAGCGCGAGAGCGTTCATCGGCTTGACCGTCGAGCCTGCCGGATAGAGCCCCTGCAGCGCCTTGTTGAGCAACGGCAGATGGTCGTTGGCGGACAGCATGTTCCACTCGTCGTGGCTGACCCCGCGCGAGAAGCTGTTGGGATCGAAGGCGGGCATCGAGACCATCGCGAGGATGTCGCCGTTGGTGGTGTCGATCACCACCGCCGATCCGCTCTCCGGGCCCATCCGCTCGGCCAGATAGGTCTGCAGGCCCGCATCGATGGTCAGGTGCAGCGTCTCGCCGGGCGTCTCGGGGCGGGTGGTGAGTTCCTTGACCAGCTTGCCGCGCGCGGTGACCTCGGAGCGCTTGGCGCCGGGGCTGCCGCGCATATGGCGGTCGAACACCTTCTCGAGACCCTGCTTGCCGATCTTGAAGCCGGGCGTGATGAGCAGCGAATCATGGTCGCGCTTGTAATCCTCGGCCGAGGCCGAGCCGACATAGCCGCACAGATGCGCCACCGCGGCGCCCGCCGGATAGAAGCGCGAATAGCCGCGCGCGGGGATCACGCCCGGCAGATCGGGCAGCCGCAGGTTGATCTGCGCGAAGCGTTCATAGTCGAGATCCTCGACCACCTGGACCGGTTGGAACCCGGCGGCATTGTCGAGCGCGGCATCGAGCCGGTCGAGATCGTCGCGGCCGAGCGCCAGGATGTGCGTCATCAGCGCGATCTCGGCGTCGCGATCGGCGAGCAGGTCGGGGATCAGGTCGACGCGGAAATCGGAGCGGTTGACCGCGATCGGCTGGCCATGGCGATCGACGATCCAGCCGCGGCGCGGCGGGATCAGCATCGAGCGCGCGCGGTTGGCCTCCGCCAGCGCCTGATACTTGTCGTGCTCGAAGATCGACAGCCACGCCATCCGCCCTGCGAGCATCACGCCGACCGCGCCCTGCACGCCGCCCAGGAAGAGCGCGCGGCGCGTGAACGAGAAGCTCTGCTGCGCCTCGGTGACGAGACGTCCGCCGCGCCGGGCGCCGGCCTTGTGCGCGCCGAACTTCAACGGGCTACCCGGCGGCCCGGATCTTGCCCACCGCGAGCCGCCAGCGATCGAGCAGCGCGCAGCACCGCCCCATCACCGGGAAGCACAGGATGCTGGCGCCGATCTGCGGCAGCACGAGGGTCACCGGCGCGGCGCCCCCGGTCCAGCGTGCGATCGCCCAGCCGGCGAGGATCGCGAACGCGATCAGCATCGCCGCCACCAGCCACTCCTGCCAATAATCGCGCCACAACAACCGACCTTCCACCGCCTCGATGGCGAGCAGGCACACGGTCCACGTCACCATGCCCGTGCCCAGCGTCTGCCCGGTCAGCAGATCGTCCGCAAGGCCGAGCGGCAGCCCGATCCAGGCCGGCCAGATCTCCGGGCGCAGCAGCCGCCAGCCGAGCAGCGCGACGAGGCCCAGCGGGGGCCACGCCGGCGACAGCGCGACCATCGGTACCAGCGCGGTCGCCGATGCCGCCAGCGTCGAGACGATCGGCACGACGCGCGCGCGCCGCTCGATCGTGTCGCTCGGCGGGGCGGAGCTGGTCGCGGCGCGGATCACGGTACGGTCCCCTGGATCGCGGGTGGCGGCGGCAGGCCGACATAAGGCGGCTCGACGATCGCATAGTCGAGCCGCGCCGGATCGGCGAGCGGCCAGGCGACCGCGACGTCGCCTTCCTTGCGCAGCACCACCGCGACCGGCACGTCGGGCGGATAGAGCCCGCCGGTGCCCGAGGTCAGCACGATGTCGCCGCGCACGAACGGATTGGCGCCGGTGCCGAGCGGACGCAGCTCGATCGAGCCGTCGCCGCGCCCCGCCGCCAGCGCGGGCAGGCCGCCGCGCGCCAGCCGCACCGGGACCACCGAGGCGTTGTCGGTGACGAGCAGCACGCGCGAGGCGGTCAGCCCGGTCTCGAGCACGCGCCCGACCAGCCCCTCGGTCGAGCGCACCGGCTGGCCCGCGCGCACGCCGTCGCGCGAGCCCGCGTTGAGCGTCGCCAGCCGCCGCGTGCTGACCCCGGTCGAACCGATGATCCGCGCCACCGCGACCGGATCGACATTGCTCTCGGTGAGCTTGAGCAGGCGCCGCAGCCGGGCGTTTTCGAAGGCGAGGATACGCGCACGGACCAGCGCCGAGCGATCGCGCGTCAGTTCGGCCTGCATCGCGCGGTTCTTGGCGCCGGCATCGACATAGGCGGCGACCCCGTCGACCGCATCGCCGCACGCGCGCATCAGGCTGCGTCCGGCGGCCGAGACGGGCGCGGTCAGATCGAGCGCGGCGCCGCGGATCGCGGAGAAGCCGGTCGGATCGATATGCGCGACGACGATCAGCCCGAGCCCGGCGAGGATGCCGGCGACCGCGACGACATAGGAGAAGAACAGCCCGTATTGCGCGCGGCGCGAGAAGCCCGGGCGGCGGTTGCGCGTCGGCGCCTTCATGCGCTCACCGCCGCGTCGGTCCGTTCGTGCTGAGCCTGTCGAAGCACCGTTCTTCTCTTGCCGCGCGAGGAAGTGCAGCCCCTCGACGTCGCTCAGGGCGAACGGGAAGGGCGGACTCGCTCAGGGTATACGAGACGAGCCTAGCCGCGATGGATCACGCCGTCAGCAGCACGCCGCGGAAGATCGGCTCCTCGAGCGCGCGCCCGGTGCCGAGCGCGACGCAGGTCAGGGGATCGTCGGCGATCGTCACGGGCAGCCCGGTCTCGTCGCGCAGCACCTCGTCGATGCCCTGCAGCAGCGCGCCGCCGCCGGTCAGCACGATGCCCTGGTCGACGATGTCGGCGGCGAGCTCGGGCTGGGTGTTCTCCAGCGCGATGCGCACGCCTTCGACGATCGTCCCGACCGGCTCGCTGAGCGCATCGGCGATCTGGCCCTGGTTGATCGTGATCTCCTTGGGCACGCCGTTGACGAGGTCGCGGCCCTTGATGTGGATCGTCTCGCCGATGCCGTCGGCGGGCATCTTGGCGCAGCCGACCTCTTTCTTGATGCGCTCGGCGGTCGCCTCGCCGATCAGCAGGTTGTGGTTGCGGCGTACGTAGGAGGCGATCGCCTCGTCCATCTTGTCGCCGCCGACGCGCACCGAGGTGGTGTAGGCGAGCCCGCGCAGCGACAGCACCGCGACCTCGGTGGTGCCGCCGCCGATATCGACGACCATCGAGCCGACCGGCTCGGTGACCGGCATGTCGGCGCCGATCGCGGCGGCCATCGGCTCCTCGATCAGGAAGACCTGGCTGGCACCCGCATTGGATGCGGCGTCGCGGATCGCGCGGCGCTCCACCGACGTGGAGCCCGACGGCACGCAGATCACGATCTCGGGAAAGCGCCACGGGCGGACCTTGCCGCCATGCACCTTGTGGATGAAATGCTTGATCATCTGCTCGGCGACGTCGATGTCGGCGATGACGCCGTCGCGCAGAGGCCGGATCGCCTCGATCGAGCCCGGCGTCTTGCCCATCATCAGCTTGGCGTCCTCGCCCACCGCGCGGACCCGCTTGACGCCGGCGATCGTCTCGATCGCGACCACCGACGGCTCGTTGAGCACGATGCCGCGGCCGCGCAGATAGACCAGCGTGTTGGCGGTGCCGAGGTCGATCGCCATGTCGTGCGACATGAACTTGAAGAAACGCGAAAAAATCATTTCTTGCCCGATCTCGCTCAAGTGCTTGCGGTCGGCCGCCCCACATTCGGCCCGCCTGATTCTCGAAACCCCGCGTCCAGGGCCCCCGATCGTGCCGGCTTGATCGCCGGTCGTCGCTGATCGTCATGGTCGCGAAGCGTTGGCGCTTGGGCTAGGGACTACCCCATGTCAATACGCCGCCTGCCCGAACATCTCGTCAACCGCATCGCCGCGGGCGAAGTGGTCGAGCGGCCGGCGAGCGCGCTCAAGGAACTGATCGAGAACGCCCTGGACGCAGGGGCGACGCGGATCGCGGTGGCGCTGGGCGAGGGCGGCCTTGCGGGCATCGAGGTGGTCGACGACGGCTGCGGGATGCGCCGCGACGAGATGGCGCTGGCGCTCGAACGTCACGCCACCTCCAAGCTGCCCGAGCATCTGTGGGCGGCAGGTGCGATCGAGGCGGTGACGACACTGGGCTTCCGCGGCGAGGCGCTGCCCTCGATCGCCAGCGTCGCGCGACTGACGATCGAGAGCCGTGTCGCCGGCGCCGACGGGTGGCGCCGCGTGGTCGACAATGGCGTGGTGGTCGAGGAGGGGCCGGCGGCGCTGCCGCCCGGCACGCGGGTGCGGGTCGACGGGCTGTTCGCGCGCGTGCCGGCGCGGCGCAAGTTCCTGCGCTCGGCGCGCTCCGAATATGCCGCCTGTCTCGATGCGGTGCGGCGCCTGGCAATGGCGCGCGCGGACATCGGCTTCGCGGTGACGCATGACGGGCGCCGCGTGCTGTCGGTGCCCCCGGGCGACACGCCGCCCGCGCGTGTCGCCGCGCTGACCGATCGCGAGCTGCAGGCATCGAGCGTGGTGGTCGATCATGCCCGCGGCGACGTACTGCTCGAAGGCGTCGCGGGGCTGCCGACCTTCAATCGCGGCGTCGCCGATCATCAATATCTGTTCGTCAACGGCCGGCCGGTGAAGGACCGGCTGCTCGGCGGTGCGGTGCGCGCCGCCTATGCCGAGATGCTCGCGCGCGACCGTCATCCGGTCGTCGCGCTGTTCGTGACGCTGCCGGGCAGCGAGGTCGACGTCAACGTCCACCCCGCCAAGACCGAGGTCCGCTTCCGCGAGCCCGCGCTGGTGCGCGGGCTGATCGTCGGCGGGCTGCGTGCCGCGCTCGATGCCGCGGGCCATCGCGTCGTCCAGCGACCGGCGGTCGGCGCGGAGGCATGGACCGCCGAAGCGATCGAGCCGCGCGCGCCGCTCGCCATCGCCGAGCGCCAATATGGCGTGTGGGACGCACGCCCGTCCTATGCCGCTCCCGCGGTCGCGCCGGCGCTGCTCGGCCGCGCCGAGATCGCGGCGGCGCCGGTGCCCGACGGCGTGCGACACCCGTTGGGCGTCGCGCGCGGGCAGGTCGCGGCGACCTATATCGTCGCCGAGGCGGAGGACGGGCTGGTGCTGGTCGATCAGCACGCCGCGCACGAGCGGCTGGTGCTCGAGCGGATGCGCCGCGCGCTGGGCGAGGGCGGGGCGGGGGTCGCCAGCCAGGCGCTGCTGCTCGCCGAGGTGGTCGAGCTCGACGAGCCCGCCTGCGACCGGCTCGAAGCGCGCGCCGCCGAGCTCGCCGGGCTGGGGCTCGAGCTCGACCGCTTCGGTCCGCGCGCGATGCTGGTCCGCGCCGTCCCCGCGCTGCTCGGCCAGACCGACGTGCGCGGCCTCGTCACCGATCTCGCCGACGATCTCGCCGCCTATGACGCGGCGCTGTCCTTGCGCGAACGGCTCGATGCGGTGGCGGGCACGATGGCGTGCCACGGCTCGGTCCGTGCCGGCCGCCTCCTGTCGGTCGCCGAGATGAACGCGCTGCTCCGCGAGATGGAGGTGACGCCGCATTCGGGCCAGTGCAACCATGGCCGCCCGACCTGGGTGAAGCTCGACCACGCCTCGATCGAGAAGCTGTTCGGGCGGAAATAGCACCGGCTCCCCGTCGCGCGCGCGCTGTCCGCGGGC
>CAZZZX010000047.1:0-11553 GCA_964658585.1 uncultured Novosphingobium sp. | reverse complement strand
GCCTGCGTCGTCGACGGCAAGCCGTCGATCCGGATGCGCGCCGCCCGGCCCGACCCGGCGATCATCGACGCCGCCGAGCGGATCGTCCGGGCCGCCGGCATTGATGTCGGCGGCGTCGAGGTGATGATCGACGATCGCGACGGCGTGGCGCGCTTCTACGACATCAACGCGCTCTCCAACTTCGTCGCCAACCCGCTCGACATACTGGGCTGGGATCCGCACGAGCGTCTGGTCGATTGGCTGGAGCGGCGCATGACGGACGCGGAAGGCTGAGGACCCGACGATGCGGTACGGATACTGGATGCCGGTGTTCGGCGGATGGCTGCGCAACGTGCCCGACGAGGGCATGGCGGCGACATGGGAATATGCACGCGATCTCGCCGTTCGTGCCGAGCAGATCGGCTACGACCTCACGCTGATCGCGGAACTCAATCTCAACGATATCAAGGGCACCGATCAGCCCGCGCTGGACGCCTGGTCGACCGCCGCCGCCATCGCCGCGGTGACCCGTACGCAGGAACTGATGGTCGCGGTGCGGCCGAACTTCCACCAGCCCGCGCTGTTTGCCAAGGCGGCGGCGAACATCGACCGGATCGCCGGCGGCCGGCTGTCGCTCAACGTCGTGTCGTCGTGGTGGGCGGACGAGGCGCGGCAATACGGGCTGCAGTTCGACCAGCACGACGATCGCTACGCGCGGACGACCGAATGGCTGGACGTGGTGCATGGCCTGTGGACCGAGGAGCGGTTCAGCTTCTCCGGCCGCTTCTACAGGACCGAGGATGCGATCTGCGCGCCCAAGCCTGCGGTATCGCCGCTGCTCTATGCCGGTGGCGAGAGCGAGGCCGCCAAGTCGATGATCGCGTCCAAATGCGATTCCTACGTCATGCACGGCGATTCGGTCGAGGTGATCGCGCCCAAGATCGCCGACATGCGCGCGCGCCGGGCGGCGGCGGGCGGCACTCCGATGAGCTTCGGCATGGCGGCCTATGCGATCGTCCGCGATACCGAGGAGGAGGCGCACGCCGAACTCGATCGGATCACCGAGGTCGCCGAGCTGCCCGCGGGCTACGACAATTTCGACCAGTGGCTGTCCGGCACCCAGCTCGAGCGCGAACTCAAGCTCAGGGAATATGCGGTCTCCAATCGCGGGCTTCGCCCGAATCTGGTGGGCACCGCGGCGCAGGTCAGGGCGCGGATCGCGGACTATGAGGCGGCGGGCCTCGACCTGCTGCTCCTCCAGATGAGCCCGCAGGCCGAGGAGATGGAGCGCTTCGCCGCACAGGTCATCAACGGCTAGCCACGACGACGTCAGACCCGTTCGTCCTGAGGTGAGGCCGAGCGTGGACGAGGCCTCGTCTCGAAGGACAGTATTTCGAGACGGCATTTCAACGTCGCTCGACGCCGCCCGGCACGAACGGATCGACATCAGGTCATCATGCTCTAGCGCGGCATCGCGCCGCCATCCGTCCCCATATAGGAGCCCCTGCGATGGCCCCTGTGCCGCGCGGGTGTCTGCGCGGTGTCCGCCGGCTCGGCCGCGGTACGCGCAGCAGCGGCGGCGCCGGCGCTCGGACTGGCCACCGGCGCGGGCGGACCATATGTGCCATGGCTGGCGGGCGCGGCCGATGTGTTGGGCGCGTTCGTCGCATCGGAGCCGGCGGTCGATTGGGCGAAAGCCGTGGCGGGCGCCATGGCCAGCACGGTTGCGAGCAGAAGCGTACGCATGGTCGTTCTCCAAACCGGCGGGCGGGCATGTCCGATCGCTCGAAACGGGTGGCCGGACGGCGATGTTCCCGTCGCCCGGCCCAGATCCCAGCGTTAACGTGCCGGTTACCAGCGCGATCTAAGGTCATCGTCACTCGCGGGAGCAGCGGTTGGCCGGACTTCAGACATCGCACGAGGACGTGTTCCGCCGCCTGATGCCGGCGCGGGAAACCCTGTTGCCGCTCGCGGGTCTCACCGCGCTCGCGCTGGCCACGTTCATCGTCCTGATCTCGTGCCTGACGATCAAGATGGACACCGTGGCCGCTGCCGAGAAGCGGGTGATGGTGGGGGGCGCGGTGTCCCGGGATTTTGTCGGTCTGGGCACCTTCACGCACGACAATGCCGAATGGGACGACGCCGCCGCGCATCTCTATGGCACGCTCGATCGCGACTGGGCCGCCACCAACCTGGTCGGCAGCTACAGCGCCTTCGTCGTCGACCGCAGCGGCACCACGCTGTTCGTCCGCAAGCTGAACGCGCGCACGCCCGACACGCTGTCGTCCGCGCTCCCGGCGGTCCGTTACCTGATCGGCCAGCTGCCGGGAACGGCGGCGAAGGCGCGCCGCGCGGTGGCATCGCACGCGATCGCGCTCGTCGACGGCGTGCCGACGATGATGGCGGCGAATCCGATCGTTCCGGCCAGCGCGGGAAAGCCGCTGCCGGTGGGCACCCTGCGCTACATCGTCGCGATCCATCCGATCGATCGCGGCCTGCTCGCGGACTGGAGCGCGACCTTCGGCGTGACGGATCTGCAGCTGCTGCGCGGTCCGGCGCTGTCCTCGGACCTCGTCCTGAAAGATCCGGGCGGGCGCGTCGCCGCCGTGCTGCGCTGGGACGCGCCGAGACCGGGGCTCGCGGTGGTGCGGGCGCTGGCGCCGCTGATGGCGGTCGCGGTCGGTGTCTTCGTCGCGCTCACCGCGTATCTGGGGTCGCTGATCGTCGCGACGCACCGGTCGCTCAACGATCGCAGCCGGGCTGCCGGCGACGAAGCCGCAAAGGCGATCGACGCGCTGTCCAGGGCGGAGGAGGCGCATGAGCGGCTTGCCCGGCACGCCCAGCTGGAGGCCGAGCAGCAGGCCCGACACCGCGAGGCGTTGCGCCGCGAATCCCACCAGCTCGCGACGGCGCTCGAACGATCGCTCGTCGGGCTGGTCGGCGAGTTGATGGGAACCGCCGACACGCTCGAGGAAAGCGCCACCCGCACGCTGGTGTCGGTCGAGGATCAGCGGCGCGCATCCGCCGAAGCGCGTCGGCGCTCGCACGACTCGGCCGAGGCGGTCCGCACCATCGGCGCGTCGATCGGCGAGCTGAGCGCCGGGACGACAGAACTGCTGCGGACCGCGCAGCTTGCGAACGACGCGATGCGGGCGGCCCATGCCGAGTCCGCGGAGGCGAAACGCGCGAACGATGCGCTGGCCGGCCAGATCGGCTCGATCAGCCAGGCCGCCGAGCTGATCGGCCTGATCGCCGGCCGAACCAACCTGCTCGCGCTCAACGCGACGATCGAAGCGGCGCGCGCCGGGGATGCGGGCCGGGGATTCGCGGTCGTCGCGAGCGAGGTGAAGCTGCTTGCCGGCCAGACCCGCCAGCGAACGTCGGACATCCACGAGCGCGTCTCTGGTGTCCGCGATGCGGCCGGATCGACGCTGCAGCTGGTGGACGCGGTCCACCGGCTGCTGGACGAGGTGAACAGCTCGATCGCCACCACCGCCGCCGCGGTCGATCAGCAACGCGACGTCGCCTCGACGATCCTCACGACGAGCAAGAATGTCGAGCGCTACGCGGAAGACGCGGATGCCGCGGTCATCGCCTTCTCGGGAGCGCTCGGCGCGGTCGCGGACTCCGCGGGCATCACGCGCGAGGTCGGGATCACCGTCCGTCAGCAGACCAATCGCCTCAAGGGCGAGATCGCATCGATCATCTCGCAGCTCAGAGCCGCCTAGAGACTGTCTGGCAAAGCGCGGAAAAGCGCTTTCCGAGTGCGGTTCCGGCTTCGTCAAAGCGCCGCCTCGTCTAGAAGGGTCGTCCCGATTCGATCCAGGGCGCTGTCGCCGACCACCAGAAGAGCTGCACGGTGCCGAGCAGGAATGCGGGCAGCAGGATCGCGCTCGCGCCCATCAGCATGCCCTTCCATGTCGTCTCGCGCGCGAGCGACAGGCCGGCGTCCGATGGGATCGCCGCCCATCGCTCGACCCGTGCGAGCCCGAAATAGGAGGCGGTGATGACGCCGCCCAGGAACCAGAAATTCGACCATGGCACGCCGGCGAGCAGATAGTGCGGTGCCTGATGGTAGGTCCAGGCGTGGATCACGCTGGTGCCGAGCGCCTCGATGACGAGATCGATCGCCGCCGCGACCGCCAGCGCCACCGGCAGATGGATCGCACCCAACGTGGCGGCGATGCGGTCGTGCCAGCGCGAGGCGAACAGCGGCAGCGCGCCGAAGCCCACCGCCCAGATGAAACAGATCGAGAAGGGATAGCGCACCCCCTGGATGTCGAGGCCGGGGATCATCGTCAGCTCGGGCGCGATCGTCGCGTTCCAGAAGCCGCGCGAGCACCACAGCCAGTCGAACCCGCTCATCAGGAAGCCGCCGACGATCGCGCCGACCGCGATCGGGCTGCGCGACCGGATCGCCCGGATCACCACGCTCGCGAACACGATCGAGATGACGATCTCATAGGCCATCAGGACCGTCATCGCCCGTCGCCTGTCAGGATCGTCGCATAGCGGTCGCGGATCGCCTTCTTGTCGATCTTGCCGGTCGCGGTGAGCGGTACCGTATCCACCAGGATGCGATCGGGGAGCCACCATCTGGCGACGCGCGCGCTCAGCCAGTCGATCATCGCCGCCGCCTCGAACGTCGCCCCGTCGTGCGGTTCGACGAGCAGGATCGGCCGCTCCTCCCATTTCGGATGCGCGACGCCGACCACCGCGGCGACGCGGACGCCGGGGCATGCGACCGCGGCATTCTCGAGGTCGATCGAGCTGATCCATTCGCCGCCCGACTTGATGACGTCCTTCTTGCGATCGGTGATGCGCATGAAGCCGTGCGCGTCGATCGTCGCGATGTCGCCGGTGTCGAACCAGCCCTTGGCATCGATCGCGGGGGCATCGCTGCGGAAGTAGCGATCGAGCACCCATGGCCCCCGCACCAGCAGCGCGCCCGACTGCTGGCCGTCGTGCGGCAGCGCACCGCCCGCATCGTCGACGATACGCATCTCGATCCCGAACATCAGCCGGCCCTGCCGCGTCCAGATCACGTCGTCGGCCTCGTCCTCGCCGAGCGCCGCGATCGCCGGAGTCGGCGTCGAGACCACGCCGAGCGGCGAGGTCTCGGTCATGCCCCAGATCTGGCGGACCCTGACCCCGTAGCGGCGCTCGAACGTCTCCGCCATCGCGCGCGGCACCGCCGATCCGCCGATGATGACGCGGGCAAGCGTGCCCGGCGTCTCGCCGGTCCGCGCGAGATGATCGAGATACATCGTCCAGATCGTCGGCACCCCGCCCGAGAAGGTGACGCCCTCGCCGACGATCAGCTCCTGCAGGCTCGCGCCGTCGAGGCGATCGCCGGGCAGCACGAACTTGGCGCCGGCGATCGTTCCCGCGAAGGGCAAGCCCCAGGCGGTCGCATGGTAGAGCGACTGGCACGGCATGACGACGTCGAACGCGGAGAGATCGAGCGCGCCCGACAGCCCCGCCGCCATCGCATGGAGCACCACCGAACGATGCGAGTAGAGGACCCCCTTGGGATCGCCGGTGGTGCCCGAGGTGTAGCAGAGGAACGCGGCGGCGGTCTCGTCGATCGCCGGCCAGCCGAACGTCTCCGTCCGGTCGGCGATGCGCAAATCGTAATCGTCGTCCGACAGCATCACATAATGTTCGATATGGGGGAGGTCGGGCTTCAGCCGCTCGACCAGCGCGGCCATGTTGCGCTCGTAGAGCAGCGCCCGGCTGCCGGCATGGTCGATCGTGAAGACGAGGTGCTCGTGCGACAGCCGCGGGTTGGCGGTGTGGAGCACCGCGCCGATCCCCGGCACCGCATAGAACAGCTCGAAATGGCGATGCGTGTTCCAGGCGAGCGAGGAGACGCGGTCGCCGGGCGCGATCCCCAGCGCGGTCAGCATTCCCGCGGCCTGCGCGACCCGCATCGCGGTGCCGGCATAGTCCGATCGCCAGAGCGGCTCGTCGATACCGCGCGACACGATCTCGCGCCCGGCATGGGCGGTCGCGGCGAAGCGCAGGATGGCGGCGATGTTGAGCGGGGCGTGCTGCATCAGCCCGGGCATCGGGCCGCTCACGAGGGCGCATCCGCGATCAGGTGATCGATCCAGCGCGCGAGCGTGTGCGCCGCGCCGGCGCTCTCCTTGTCCCACAGCGTGCGGATCGCGTAGCCGCAGGCCAGCGCCGCGATCGACCGCACCGCTTCCTCGGAGCGCGCGCGATCCCAGCCGCGATCGGTCAGCACCTCGGTCCAGAGGTCGTAGGCCGGCCGGCGGGTGCGTGCGACGATCGGGCCGATCGACGGCGCCACCTCGACATTCTTGGACGCATCCATCGTGATGTCGAGCGCCACCCAGAAACGATCGCCATTGAAGAAGTGCGTGAAGTCGGCGGCGATGGACTGCAGCACCGCGGGGATGTCGTCGCCGGCATTGGCGGCGCGCAGCCGTGTCGCCTGCTCGGCGCGTGACAGCGCGTGATCGATCGCGGCGAGCGTCATCTCGTCCTTGGACGGGAAATGGTGGAGCATCGCACCCACCGAGACGCCCGCGCGCTCGGCGACCGCAGCCATCCGGAACGCGCTGTGCCCGCGTTCGGCGATGACCGCATAGGCCGCTTCGGCGAGCCGCGCGCGCATCTCGCCGCTGCGCTCGGCCTGGCTGCGGCGCTGCGGCCGGTTCACGCCGCGAGGAACCCGCCGACCACTTCGAGGAAGCGATCGCGCTTCTCGATCTGGGTCCAGTGGCCGCAATTGCCGAAGACGTGCAGCTCGGCGTTCTTCAGCAGCGCCGCGAAGCGATACCCGACCTCGACCGGCACGATCACGTCCTCGCGGCCATGGACGATCAGCGCCGGGCAGCGAATGCCGCGGATCGCGTCTTCGGGCGTCGCCAGCGCGTCGAGCTTGTCCTGCCGCGGCTCGGGGAAGAGGCGCGCGAAATTCTCGTGGCTGCCCGGCCGGATGCTCGCTTCGTGGCGCGACTGGACGATCACGTCGGTGACGAGGCCGGGGTTGAACGCGAAGGTCTCCATCAGCTTGCGCATGTTGGCGGGCGACGGCTCGTAACCCCAGACCTGTCTGAGTCCCTCGGTGATCGGGAAGCGGAGCCCGGCGGCGCCCATCAGCACGAAGCGCTCGACCCGCTCGGGATGTCGCGCGGCGAGCGCGAGGCTCAGGCCCCCGCCATAGCTGTTGCCGATGAAGCGCGCGCTGGCGATACCGAGCGCGTCCATGAACGCGACGATGTGCGTCACCCAGAAATCGAGCGTGAAGTCGGTCACGTCCGCCGGGCATTCGGTATAGCCGAAGCCGACCATGTCGGGCGCGTAGCAACGGTAATGCCGGCTCAGCGTCGGGATCACGCCGTTCCAGTTGGCGAACGCCGTCACCCCCGGCCCCGAGCCGTGGATCAGGATCAGCGGCTCGCCCTCGCCCGCCTCGATATAATTGGTGCGGATGCCGCCCGCGTCGATCGATTTGCCGATTTCGGGATTGGTCACGCTCATCGTCCCCTCATAGCATGGTCGTCCCGCCATTGACGCTCAGCACCTGACCCGTGACGAATCCGCCATCGGGGCCGCACAGATAGGCGACCATGCCAGCGACCTCGGCTTCGCTCGCCGCACGGCCGATCGGGATGATGCCCAGCACCTGCGCGACCAGCACCGGATTGACCGCGCGGACGTCCTCGAGCTGCTGCGTCTGCACCGCGCAGGGCGCGACGGTGTTGACGGTGATCCCGTCGCGCGCGAACTCGCGCGCCAGCCCCGTGGTCATGCCGTGGACCCCACCCTTGGCGGCATTGTAGCCGGCATGATCGACCAGCCCATTACGCACCGAATCCGCGCCGATATTGACGATCCGGCCATGGCCCGCCGCCTTCATCGGCCCGAGCGCGTGCCAGCTGCACCATATCGTCGTCCACAGGTTGCGGTCGATCGTGGCGCGCAGCGTCTCGGGCGTGTGATCGAGGAAGGGGCGCAGAATGCCGCCGCCGGCATTGTTGACGAGGATGTCGATCCGGCCGTGGCGATCGAGCAGCTCGGCGATCAGCCGGCCCGCGGTCGGTTCGTCCGAGAGATCGCCCGCGAAGGCATGACCGCCGATCGCGTCCGCGGTCGCCGCCGCCAGCGCGACGTCGAGATCGGTGACGGTGACGATCGCCCCGTCCGCCGCGAGCCGCCGCGCGATCGCGGCCCCGATGCCGCGGCCGGCGCCGGTGACGATCGCGATGCGGCCGTCCAGCGGCTCAGCCATGCGCGGGCAGGATCGCGCCGGTCTTGCCGAAGCGCGGATCGGGCAGGCTGCCCCAGGTGTCGAGCACCTCGGGTGTGGGTTCGAGATCGCGCGGCAGCCGCCCGCCCTCGGCGGCGATCTCCTCCATCCCGAAGCTGAACTCGGCGGTCATCCCGTCGGGATCGAGGAAATAGAGGAAGATGCTGGTCGACGGCAGGTGCCGGCCGGGGCCGAACACGATCGGCACCCCGGCCTTGCGCAACCGGTTCATCGCACGGCCGATATCGTCGATGTCGGTGACCATGAAATTGATGTGGTTGAGCCCGTCCGCCGGGCCTTCGAGCAGCGCGAAGCTGTGGTGCAGCGTGCTCGGCCAGCAACGCAGGAAGGCGATGCGCCCGGGGACGTGGTCCGATATCGCGAAGCCGAGATCGTCGACCCAGAAGCGGTGGGCGTCGGCATAGGACTTCACGTTGAGCACGACATGGCCGAGCCGCGCGATGTTGGTGACGCTCGCCGCATAGGGATCCTCGGCGACCGCCTGCCCCGCGAACAGCTCGACATCGAGGCCGGTCGTCGGATTGGCGATGCGGAAGCCGCGCGCGATCTGCCGGTCGGCGCAGTGCGCCGCGTCGTTCCAGGCCGGCGTATAGCCCCGCGCCACGAGCCGGGCGTGCGCCCTGTCGAGCTCGGCGACCGACTCGAGCTCGAAGCCGACGCCGGCGAGCCCCGGCACGTTCCCCTGCGTCAGGATCAGGTCGTAGGGCTTGTCGCTGCACCGGAGCCATGCCTCGCCGCCGTCGCGCGGCGCGATCTTCAGCCCCACGACGTCGCGATAGAAGGCGATGCTCGCGGGAAAGTCGGTGACCTGCTGCCGGGCATAGCCCAGCCGCGCGAAGCGGATGCGATCGGTCATGGCCGGATGCTCCTCACAGGATGATGCTGATGCGGGCATGGGGACGCAGCGCCTCCATATCGAGCACGCAGGTCTTTTTGGCGATCGCCAGCACACCGTCGCGCTCGACGAGCTCGTGGAGATAATGGCCGACGAACACGTCGGCGGTCGCATCCTTGTGCCGCCACACCGCGAAGCTGGATCGCGCGGCGATGCGATCGCCCGCGCGCATCACCCGCGTGTTGGAGACGAGATGGCGCACCTTGGAATGCGGCTGCTCGCTGTGCGCGCCGATCTTGCCCAGCCGCAGCACGCGCTCCGCCATCCGCTGGCGATCGTCCATCACGTAGAACAGCGAGGTGTCGGGACTGGCGACATCGCCGTCGACGTCGCTCGACGGCACGAGATACTGCGCGTCGGCGGTGTAGAGCGTCAGCCACTCGTCGAGCGCCCAGCGATCGAGCAGATCGGCTTCGCGATAGAGCAGCTCCTCGACACGCAGACGCAGCAGGAGAGCGTCGTCGATGGTCATGCCTCGGATGCGCGCAGCCGGCGCTCCCACTCCAGCCAGAAGGCGCGCATCTGCAGCTCGTCGTCATATTGCGCGCCTTCGGGCCGCATCATGCCCTTGGAGATGTCATTGTAGAGGGCGCCGCCGGCGGCGGCATAACCCTGCTGGCACTTCTCGATCGCCTCAACATCGTCGGGGGTGGCGAAGCCGCCGGGGCCGAGGAACTCGGTGAAGTTGAACAGGCGATACTTGCGCAGCCAGTCGCTCTCCTCGCGCGGTGCCAATGCCCAGGCATTGACCTCGACATAATCGGGGGCGGTGGGGAAGAAGGTGCGCACCGTGATCGCCATGATGTCGTTGACCACCAGATTGGGGAAGATCACCATGTTGCGGTTTCTGGTCGCCAGCCGGCGCGCGCGCTCCTCGCCCAGCCGCGCCGCGAGCCGTGCGTAGATCGCATCGACCTCGACCCGGCCCTCCTCGCCCCACAGCGGCACCCAGCTCGCGATCGGGCGGCCCCAGGGGGCGGCGTATTCGATCACCGCATGGCCCTTGCTGAGATCGAGCCCGACGCCGGCGAGCGGCGTCGCGCCCAGCGCGCCGTTGGCGTTCTTGAGATAGTCGAGATAGGTCGAATGCGTGCAGGCGGCGTGATAGCCGTCGAAGCTGTTCTCGGCGAGCAGCTTCCAGTTGCCGCGGACGGCATATTCCTGCGTTCCCCCGACGATCTGCATCCCGCTTTCGGAATGCTCCTCGACGAGGCTGAGATAATCGCCCGCATCGCCGAGATAGGTGGCGAGATCCTCGCCGTCGGCGGCGAAGCTGACGAAGAAGAAATCGCCATGCCGCGCCATGCGGGGGACATGGACCATCTGCTTCTGCGGATCGGTCTTGAAGCCTTCGGGATAGCCCGACGATCCGGGCAGCCCCATCAGGTGTCCGTCCGATCCGAACGTCCAGCCGTGATACATGCACATGAAGGCGGGCGCGCTGCCGTGGCGCTCGCGACAGACCATCGCGCCGCGATGCGGGCAGGTGTTGTAGAGCGCGTGATACGTGCCCTGCCTGTCGCGGGTGAACAGGATCGGCCGGCGCGCGACGCGCCGCGTGAGGAAGCTGCCCGGCGTCGCAAGCTCGGAGGCGTGGCCCAGATACAGCCACGCGCTGTCGAAGATGGCGGCATATTCGCGCTCGAACACGCCAGCATCGGTGAACGCGCGGCGCGGAACGAGAAATCGCCCGGCGACCGGGTCGTTGAGGATTTCCGGCACGACCAGCAACACGCTCTCCCGGGATTTCGCAGGCTTGTTATCTTTCGCGTTGTCTAAAACCGTGCAGACGGTATGTAAATGGTCAACCGGTATACCGGTTCGGGAAAGGGTGAGGATGACGGGCGCGGAAATCCTGGCGGCGCGCCTGCGCGACGCCTATCGTGGCGGCGCGGTGCCGCCGCTGCGAGACGGCCTCGATCCCGGCGATGCCGCGGGTGCCTATGCGGTCCAGACCTTCAACACGCGCTTCTGGCGCGCCGCCGGTCGCCGCGTCGTCGGCCGCAAGGTCGGGCTGACCGCGAAGGCGGTGCAGGCGCAGCTCGGCGTCGACCAGCCCGATTTCGGCGTTCTGTTCGACGACATGGGAATCGCCGACGGCGGCACGCTCGATCCCGCACGGGTCATCCAGCCCAAGGCCGAGGCCGAGATCGCGTTCGTGCTCGCCGCCGATATCGACGATCCCGGGGCGAGCCCCGCATCGGTCGTCGCGGCGATCGATGCGGCGGTCGCGGCGATCGAGATCGTCGACAGCCGCATCGCCGACTGGCGGATCAGCTTTGCCGACACGGTGGCGGACAACGGCTCGTCCGCCTTCTTCGTGCTGGGCGGCGAGCGCCGGCCGCTCGCCGGGCTCGATCTGTGGAGCTGCGGGATG
>CAZZZX010000046.1:0-11555 GCA_964658585.1 uncultured Novosphingobium sp. | reverse complement strand
ACTACGACCCCAAAACCCAAATGGTCTTCGGAGACGCCAAAGAAGCCACCGCACAGATGGTCAAGGAACTCAACAACGAGACATGAGCCGATCCGGCCCGGCGGAGCACATCGACGGCCGTGCATCGTAACGATCTCGTTCACGCTCGGCGCCGCGATGCCGCCCAGACCGACTAGCGTTGCTCGACCGCACCCGGCGCGGCGCCATGGTCGAGCCGGTAGTTGCGGGGAGACTTTCCCGTATGCCGGGCGAAATATCTGGAGAAATAGGCGGCATCGTCCATGCCGAGGCTGTCCGCGATCTCCCCGATGGAGAGGTTGGTGTAGAGCAGTGCGCGTTGCGCCTCGATCAGCGCGCGCTGGTCGAGGATCCGCATCGGCGACTGCCGCGCGACCGCCGCACAGGCGGCACGAAGCCGCGTCTGACTGGTCTGCAACGCCGCCGCATGGACAGCGACCGGCTCGCGCAGCCGGAAGCGTGCTTCGACCCGCTCGCGATACCGGGCGACGAGCGCGGCGCGACGGCCCGGCCTGGTTTCGGGGCGTTCGTTCCGCGCACCCAAGGCGCGCAGTGCCTTGACCAAAATGAACAGCAGCCCCGCCTCGGCTGCGGCACGATGGCCGGGCGCGGCCCAGCCGAGTTCTGCTATCAGTCGCGTCGTATCGGCCTCGAACCGCTCCGAATCGACGGTCTCGAGCGGGATCGTCGCCGCCGCCCGAAACAGACCGCCCAGCGCCGCGTCGCTTTCGTGCAGACGCTTGAGATAGTCGGTCGAGACGGTGATCACCGCGCCCTTCGATTCAGACGTCCAGCTGAAGCCATGGACCATTCCCGCCGGCACGAGCAGCAGGCACGGCGCCTCGAAGGACAGCATCATGAGTTCGGCGCGCATCGCGCCGCCGCCCTCGGCGATATGGAAGACATGATTGAGATCGGCATGGGAATGCGGGCGGATCGTCCATTCGCTCGGCCGGGATCGGTCGTCGAGGCTTTCGGCATGAACGAACCGGCCATCCGCTATCCGAGGCGGTTCGCCATAGAGATAGAAACGCGGAACACTGTCCGTCCGGGGCATAGCGGCGAATGTTCCTTCGCAAGATGGGCGGATTATCCAAGATAATCGGCGGTCCGTCCATAGCTTCGGCGGGCACGAGGCTTATTCCGTTCCGCAGAGGATGGCCGGACGAGCGCCATCGCGACGGCGAGAGGATCGAGCGCGTGCGCACCAGGGTCGCCATCATCGGCGCCGGCCCGGCCGGCATGTTCCTCGCCCATCTGCTGCGTGCGGACGGAATCGATGCGGTCGTCGTCGAACGGCGTGATCGCGACTATGTGGAAGGCCGGGTGCGCGCGGGCGTGCTCGAGAAGGTCTCGGTCGATCTGATGGCCCGGCTCGGCCTCGACACGCGACTGAGGCGCGAGGGCCTCGTCCATGGCGGCACCAATCTCTCGCTCGACGGCGACATGTTCCATATCGACATGGCCGCGCTGACCGGCGGATCGACCGTCACGGTCTACGGGCAGCAGGAGGTGATGAAAGACCTCTTCGATGCCGCCGCGCCGCGCGGGCTCGAACTGGTCTGGGATGCCGAGAATGTGCGCCTCCACGATCTCGACCGGGATGCCCCTTATGTCACCTGGACGAAGGACGGCATCGAACAGCGGCTCGACTGCGATTTCGTCGCCGGGTGCGACGGCTATCATGGCGTCAGCCGCGGCAGCATCCCGGCGGACGTGTTGAAGACGTTCGAGCGCGTCTATCCGTTCGGCTGGCTGGGCATCCTCGCCGACGTGCCGCCCGCCGAGCACGAACTGATCTACGCCAACCACGAGCGCGGCTTCGCGCTCGCCTCGATGCGCTCGGCGACGCGCAGCCGCTACTACATCCAGTGCGCGCTCGACGAGAAGATCGAGGACTGGCCCGACGAGCGTTTCTGGGACGAGCTCTGCGTGCGGCTCGGCCCCGTCACCGCCGCCAAGGTGGTGCGTGGTCGGTCGTTCGAGAAGGCGATCGCGCCGCTGCGCTCGTTCGTGTCCGAACCGATGCGCTGGGGCCGGCTGTTCCTGGCGGGCGACGCCGCGCACATCGTCCCGCCGACCGGCGCCAAGGGAATGAATCTCGCGGTCTCGGACGTGACGATGCTCGGCGAGGCGCTGCGCCACCATTACGGCACGGGATCATCGTCCGGCATCGACGGCTATTCGGCGAGGGCACTCGCCCGCGTCTGGAAGGCCGAGCGCTTCTCCTGGTGGTTCACCTCGATCACGCATCGCTTTCCCGACATGGACGGCTTCTCGCGCCGGCTGCAAATGGCGGAATTGGCGTATATCAGGGGATCGGCGGCGGCGCAGAAGACGCTCGCCGAGAACTATGTCGGACTTCCGCTGGAGGCCGCGTGACGAACGAGATCCACGACAGACCGCCGCCGCGCTCGACGGCGTTCCGTTCGACGGCATGACGATCATGCCGGGCGGCTTCGGGCTGTCGACGGTCAACTCTATGTCCGCGAGACCTGGCTGCGCGCCGACCTCGCGATCGAAAGCGTGGAGGACGGACCCGCCGGCAGCCTCGTGGTCCGCAAGACCGCGCGCGACGTCAATCCCGACATGGCGACCGCGGCTAAGTTGACCGTCGTCGAGGTCGCGGGGATCGTCGCGCCCGGCAACTTCGATCCGGACGGCCTCCATGTGCCGACGGACGCTCCGCCGACGATGGAATAGTCGCCGACCCCACGCGGATGCGGCAGGTTTCGCGCGACCCGCGTGCCGCGATCGATCGGGGCATGGCAATCGCTTTGGCGGGGGCAGGGTCCGAGCGATTCCCGGCTTTCAGAAAAGGCTCTATGCGTTCGAAAAAGGACGGAATGATGCGGTTCAAAGGTCTCGACCTCAATCTGCTCGGCGTTTTCGAGACGTTGATGCGCACGCGCAGCGTGTCGCGTTCGGCAGAGGAGCTCAATCTCAGCCAGCCCGCGCTGAGCTCCGCCTTGAAACGGCTGCGCGACTATTTCGGCGACGACATCCTCGTCGCGCACGGCAAGCGGATGCTGCCGACCGCCTATGCCGAAAGCCTGCTGCCGCAGGTGCTCGACAGCCTGCGCGCGATCGAGAGCCTGATCGCGACGTCGACGCGGTTCGATCCGGCGACCTCGCAGCGTACCTTCCGGCTCTGTTCCTCCGATTACATCTCGACCGCGCTGCTCGCCCCCTTGTCGCGCGATCTGGCGCGCGAGGCGCCGATGGTCCGCCTCGAACTGCTCATCAGCGACGACCAGAGCATTCCGCAACTCGAACAGGGCGCGATCGACCTGCTGATCTCGCCGGAAGGCTATATCGACCGGAGCCTGCCTGCCGAGCATCTGCTCGACGAGCGCCATGTCGTCGTGGGCTGGCGCGGCAATCCGCTGTTCGCCGCGCCGCTCGACGAAGCGGCGTTCTTCGCGGCGGGACATGTCACGGTCGTGATCGGCTATCATCGCACGCCGGTGTTCAGCGATCGCGCGCTCGCGCTGATGGGCAAGCATGTCAGGGCCGAGATGACCGCACCGTCCTTTGCGGTGGTGCCATGGCTGCTGATCCATACCCAGCGGATGGCGGTGATGCACGAGCGGCTGGCGCGGGTGATGGCGGCGCACCATCCGATCGCCATCGCCGAGATCCCGTTCGAGTTTCCGACGATGCGCCAGATGGTCCAGTATCATCCCGCGCGCGCGGGCGACCCCGGCCTGATCTGGTTGCGCGAACGGCTACGCGATCAGGCGGCCATCGATAAAAAACATCGATGATTTTCGATAGATTCCTTCAAGTTTACAGATTTTCGGAGGGGCTTATGCCGTGATCCCGAGAACCCCGATGGGGTCGAGCGAGGGGATGGCATGACTCAGGTTTTTCCAGGCGCATCGCCGCGATGACCGACATTCTGGTCGTCGGCGGCGGGATCGGCGGGCTGACCGCCGCCATAGCGTTGCGCCGCAAGGGCATGGCGGTCGAGGTGATCGAGCGCGATCCCGACTGGTCGGTCTACGGCGTCGGCATCATCCAGCAATCCAATGTCGTGCGCGCGATGAAGGAGCTCGACCTGCTCGACGATTATGTCGGTGCCGGGTTCGGCTATGACGATGTGAGCGTGTTCCTGCCCAGCGGACAGAAGGTCGCGCAGATCGCCTCGCCGGCGCTGGTCGAGGGCTATCCCGCCAATGTCGGCATCGGCCGGCGGGCGCTCCACAAGGTGCTCGGCGATCGCGCGATCGCGGCCGGCGCCACCGTGCGCCTGGGGCTGACGGTCGCGAGCCTCGCCGACGATGGCGACGGCGTCGACGTCGCCTTCTCGGACGGGACGAGCGGACGCTACGACATCGTCGTCGGTGCCGACGGCCTCTATTCGCAGACCCGCGGCATGATCTTCCCGGATACGCCCGCACCCGAATTCACAGGCCAGGCGGTGTGGCGCTACAACTTCGTGCGACCCGCCGACGTCACCGGAATGCACGCCTATGAAGGGCCGATCGGCGTCGGGCTGGTGCCGCTCGCCGACGATCTCATGTACATGTATCTGACGACGCCCGAGCCGGACAATCCGCGCTATCCGCGCGACAGGCTGGCGCAGACGATGCGGACCAAGCTGGCCGGGATGCCGCCCGCGATCGCCGGCCTGGCCGAGCAGATCGTCGACGACGACGCGGTCGTCTACAAGCCGCTCGAATGGCTGCTGGTCGAGGGGCCGTGGCACAAGGGGCGCGTGGTGCTGCTCGGCGACGCCGTGCACGCGACGACGCCGCACCTGGGCCAGGGCGGCGGCATGGCGATCGAGGATTCGATCGTGCTGGCCGAGGAGCTCGCGCGCGCCGAGACCCCCGAAGCCGGGTTCGCGGCCTATCGTGATCGCCGGTTCCAGCGCTGCGCCTATATCGTCCGCGAAAGCCTGGCCATCTGCCTGGGTCAGATCGGCAAGGGCCCGCGCGTCGAGCAGGGCAAGGCCACCCACGACATGTTCGCCGTCACCGCGGCGCCGATCTGAGACCTCTGGGAAGGAAGCAAGCATGAGCCCAAGTTCGAGCAGGGTCACCGAGATCCGCTACGTCGGCTATGGCTGCCCGCAAATCGAAGTCGAGCGCGCGTTCTACCGGGACGTCTGGGGGCTGAAGCATGTCGGCACCCAGGACGGCATGGACCATCTCGCCGCCGAGGGAAGCGACGAGCTCTACGTCGTGCGCCTGCGCGAGGCGGACGAGAAGCGGATCGACATCATCGCGCTGGCGACCGACACGCGCGCCGACGTCGACGCGCTGTTCGCCCGGGTCGAGGCGGCAGGCTGCAGGATCGTGTTCGCGCCGCGCGATCTGACCACGCTCGGCGGCGGCTACGGCTTCCGCTTCTTTTCGGCGGACGGGCTGCCGTTCGAGGTCTCGAGCGACGTCGCGCGCGGCTCGTCGCGGCCGATGCTGCGCTGGGACGGCATACCGCAGAAGATCAGCCACATCGTCATGCACTCGCCGGATCACAAGGCGATGACGCAGTTCTTCGTCGATGTCCTCGGCTTCCGCGTGTCCGACTGGCTGGGCGATTTCATGAGCTTCCTGCGGTGCAACGAATGGCATCACCGTATCGCCTTCCTGCCGGGACCGCCCTGTCTCAATCATGTCGCCTACGACATGCTGACCGTAGACGACATGATGCGCGGGGTCGCGAGGCTGCGGAAGAAGGGCACCGACATTCGCTGGGGCCCCGGCCGCCACACGGCGGGAAACAACACGTTCAGCTATTTCACGACGCCGAACGGGTTCGCGGTGGAATATACCTCGGAACTGGAATCGGTCGACGATGCCACGCACGAGGCGAAGGTGCACGAGCCCGGCCCCGGCGTGATGGACCAGTGGGAGACCGGGGTCGGCGGGCCGCAGACGATGCCGCACCCGGAAGCCGACGCGGGTCTGTTCCAGCCGGTGGGGGTATAGCGGCGTGGCGTTGTTCGACTATTTCCCCAATTACGTCTGGAACCTGTCGGTCTCGATCGCGCTCGAAAGCGGCGCGAAGATCGGCGAGATCATCGACATGTGCGCGCCGATCCGGGATGCGGCGGCGCGTGGCGAGGATGGCGGCACTGCGGCGTTCATGGCCGAATGGTCGAAGATGGCGGACAAGCTTACCGGGCTCGCCGCCGAGGACGAGGCGAAGGGGCGGCTGTTCTCGGCGGGCGACAAGCTGAAGCGCGCCGCCCTCTACTACCAGATGGCCGAGCGGATGCAGGGTCATGGCCATCCGGGCCGCGAGGAGACCTATGCCAAGGCGCTGGACAGCTTCGCGCGTGGAACCTCCTTCGCCAAAGACAATGTCGAGCGCGTCGAGATCCCCTATGATGGCAAGACGCTCTCGGCCTTGTGGACGCGCGGCGCGGGCGAAGGGCGCCGGCCGGCGGTCGTCTACTGCAACGGACTCGACAGCACCAAGGAACTGATCTTCTTCTCCTGGCTGCCTCATGCGCTCGCCAAGCGCGGCGTCTCGTGCCTTTGCGTCGATCAGCCCGGCACCGGCGAGGCGCTGCGCCTTCAGGGTCTTCCCGCGCGCGCCGACAGCGAGGCGTGGGCTTCGGCCTGGGTCGACTGGCTGGAGACGCAGAGCGACGTCGATGCCAGGGCGATCGGCATGACCGGCCTGTCGCTCGGCGGCCATTACGCGCCCCGTGCGGTGGCGTTCGAGCCGCGCTTCGCGAGCGGCGCGGTCTGGGGCGCCAACCACGACTGGGCGGAGGTGCAGCAAAAGCGGATGCGACGCGAGGGCGAGAATCCGGTGCCGCACTATTGGAGCCACGTCTGGTGGGTGTTCGGCGCCAGGGATCAGGCGGATTTCCTCGCTAAGGCAAAGGGCATGACGCTGGACGGGATCATGGACCGGATCAGGGTGCCGTTTCTCGTCACGCACGGCGAGGCCGACCGCCAGATCGGGCTCGATTACGCACACCGCAGCCACGACCAGCTGGTCAATTCGCCCCGCCGCGAACTCAAGATCTTCACGTCCCGCGAAGGCGGGGTCGAGCATGTCGGCGCGGACAATATGAGCTTCGGTCGCGAATATATCGCCGACTGGTTCGCCGAGACGCTCGGCGGCCATACCGCATGAGCGACGGGGCCGCCCTGCATCGACAGGCGCTGCTCCGTCGGGAAACGGTGCTGAGCGCGATCATCAATGCCGCGATCAGCATCGGTTTCTTCCTCGTTGTCTTCGGCTGGGCGCCGGCGCAGGCACGCGCGCTCGCGATCGATTTTCTGCCGCAGACATTCGGCATCACCTGTCTCGGCGGATTGGTGCCGTCGCTGATTATGCTCGCGAAGGTTCGTGCAGGCACCGTCGTCCCCGCAGGCGCGGTGCCGACACGGGGGGCACAGGCCGTGCGCGTGCTGGGCTGCGCGATCGTGGCGATGCCGCTGCTCGGCGGGTCGGCCGCATCGCTGATGCTGGCGTTCGGTCCGTCGACGGTCCCGCCGCTGACGGCGCTGATCGTGAAGGCGGTTTACGGCGGGTTCGCCGGGGTCGTCACCACGCCCCCGATCCTGCGCAAGGCACTTGGCATGTCCTATTGGCCTTCGGCCCGACGCGCGACGACCTTGGCGAAGACCTGACGGCCGAACGGGCGAGTGAGCCAAAAGGCGTCGGGCCACCCGGGCGGCGGCGCGCATAACGGCTACGGGCGAGCTTCTTATAAAAACAATCTATGATTTTTGATAAATACAAACAACTTCACTGATGATCCGGTCCGTGGTGGAAGGACCATCGTGGACCGCAAGCAAAAGCGGCCACCAAGGAGGGGGTCACGATGCGCTCTGCATTTCTGAAGAGATCTACGGCACTTGTCGCGATCGCCATCGGCACTACGGCCAACGCACAGACCGCCGCCCCCACGCCTCCCACCGTGGCGCCCGCCGTCGAGGCGCCGGCCGAAACGCAGGGGCTCGCCGACATCGTCGTGACCGCGCAGCGCCGGTCCGAAAGCGCGCAGCACGCGGCGATCGCGATCGACGTGGTTTCGCCCGCGCAACTCACCGGCAAGGGCGTGATGACCGCATCGACGCTCAACGCGGTGGCACCCGCGCTCACCGTCCAGCAGGGCGGCGGCGCCAACACGACCTTCTTCATCCGCGGCGTCGGCAACTACACCAACAACGCCTATTCCGATCCGGCGATCGCGTTCAACCTCGACGGCGTCTATCTCGGCCGGCCGACCTCGACAACGGGCACCTTCTTCGATCTCCAGCGGATCGAGGTGCTCAAGGGCCCGCAGGGCACGCTCTACGGCCGCAACGCGACCGGCGGCGCGATCAACGTCATCCCCAACAAGCCGATCCTCGGCCAGCGTTCGCTGGACGTCGCCTTCGGCGCGGGCAACTACCACGCCACCAACGCCGAATTCGCCGCCAACCTGCCGATCGGCGACGATGCCGCGCTGCGGGTCTCCGGGACGACCGCCTACCATACCGGCTATTACAAGGACGGCACGGGCGACGAGAACGGCAAGGCGGCGCGTGTGCAGCTGCTCGTGAAGCCGACCAGCCGGATCAGCCTGCGCGTCTCCGGGGATTATGCGCACCAGGGCGGCATGGGCAGCGGGGCGAGCTATGTCGGCACGGAAAACTATACGCCGGGCTCGCCGGCGACCGCGACATCGCCCGCCAACTATACCTTCACGCTTGCCAATCTCGGTCCCTACAGCGGACTGCTGTCGTCGGCCGGCCAGAGCTATTTCAGCCGGCAGGTGATCCCCGGCGCGTTCAACAATCCGGCGCCGCTGAGCCAGCCCTATCAGAACAACAATTATTACGGTGTCACCGGCGAGGCCGGACTTGAAACCGACATCGGGACGTTGACGGTCATTCCGGCCTATCGCCGTTCGGACTTGAACTTCGTGTTCAACGGCCCCTCGTTCCGCGCATCCCACAATATCGAGCACGATCACCAGTTCAGCGCCGAGGCGCGGTTTCAGGGCAAGCGGATCGGTCCGATCGACTGGCTGGTGGGCGGCTATTATTTCGACGAGACGGTCAACGGGCACTATGCGATCAATCAGTACCAGATCATCTCGTTTCAGGATTTCGCGTCGCGGACCAAGTCCTACGCGGGCTTCGGCCGCCTGACGCTGAACCTGACGGATCGTCTGCGTCTCGTGGGTGGCGGTCGCTACACGAAGGACGAGAAGAGCTTCAACGCGAACGCCACGACGCTGATCGAAGCCTGCGCGTTCGCGCCGCCCCCGACCGGGGCGGGGTGTTTCGGCGGTCCGTCGTTGCCCGTCGTCGATACGCTCGCGCAATTCGCGGGCGGGCCGACCGTGCCCGGCGTGCCGGTGCCTTACGGCAACAGCGGAAACCTCGCGCTGTTCATCCCGAACACCGTGAACGCCGGGATCAGCAAGGGCCGCTTTACCTATCGCGTGGCGGGGGAGTTCGATGTCGCGCCGCGATCGCTGCTCTATGCGAGCTACGAGACCGGCTATCGCTCGGGCGGTTTCTCGGTCGCGCCCGGGCACGAGATGTTCAAGCCCGAATATGTCGATGCCTGGACCATCGGTTCGAAGAACCGCTTCTTCGACAATCGCGTCCAGCTCAACATCGAAGCCTTCTACTGGAAATATCGCGACCAGCAGGTCTCGCATTTCGGCATCGACGCGAACAACGCGTTCAACTTCTTCACCGAGAATGTCGGCCGCTCGACGCTCAAGGGCATCGACGTCGATACCCAGTTCCTGGTCACGCGTACGACCCAGCTCAGCGCCACGGTCCAGTATCTCGACTCGAAGGTCGATTCCTACAGCTACGACACGCCCAAGGCGGCGCTGGAGCCCGTCGTCGGCTGTCCATTCTCGACACCGAGCGCCGCGAGCCCGGTGTACGTCGTCGATTGCTCGGGCAAGCGTGCCTACAACTCGCCGAAATGGTCGATCAACGCGGGCGTCGACCAGACCATACCGATGGGCGACTACAAGGCGGTGGTGTCGGGCAGCCTGCAATACCGCTCGAACACCGTCATCGGCTTCGACTATCTGGCGCAGCAGAACACCGGTCGCAACACGACCTACGATGCCTCGGTCAGCTTCGGCGCCGCCAACGATCGCTGGACGGTAACCGGCTATGTCCGCAACATCACCAATCGCGCGGTGCCGACCTATGCCCAATATGTCGGCAGCGTCGGCAACCAGATCAGCTCCACCTTTTCTCCACCGCGCACCTTCGGCGCGCGCGCGGCATTCAAGTTCTAGCACGGGAAAGCGCCCCGGAATGATCAAGTTCCTGTTCCTGGGGCGCCGTGCGCCGGGTCTGACGCGGCGGGCGGCGCACGCGCATCTGCGCGACGTGCACGGGCGCATGGTCGTGCTGCCGCCCGCGGACGCGGGCGCGATGCCGGCCTATTATGCGCAGAACCATATCATCGACGGCGCCTATCCCGGCGGCGACGGCCCCCACGCCAGCGAGCGCGATCTGCTGACGGAGCTGCATTTCGAGAGCATGGCGGCGCTCCAGGACGCGGTGGCGACGCCCTATTATCTGGAAAACCTTCGTCCCGACGAACCGCGCTTCGTCCACGATCCGAGCGTGGTCCGCCTCAACGTCGCGCCGCGCGTGATCGTCGACGGGCCGAGGACGTCCGCCAAGCTGTTCGTCCTCGCAAGCCGGGCGTCCGATGTCGACGACGGCCGCTGGAACGCCGTACGGGATCAAGTGGCGGGCGCGATCGCGGGACTGGAGGGCATCGTCGCCCTGACCGAGAACGTCGTCGCCATGCCCCCGCAAGGCCGGCGGTTCGTCGACAGCGTGTTCGAGGCATGGCTCGACGACCATTCCGCCGCCATGGCCGCGACATCGCAGGTGCAGCCGCTGTTCGAGACCGACGGGATCGACGGTGACCGTTCGCTGACGCTCGTCGCCGAGGAATTCACCGAGCAGCGGCTGCGCAGCCTGCTGGGCGGACGGACCGACGAGAAAGCCCCGTCGTGACGCGGCCCGCTCGGCGCATCCTGGTGACGGGGGCGGCCGGATTCATCGGCGCTGGACTGGTCCGCGCGTTGCTCGCCGATCCGCGTTTCGACGACGCGGCGATCGTGCTCAACGACCTGCACCTGACCGACATGATCGACGACCCGCGGATCGTGCTGTGCGAAGGCGACTTTACAGAAGCGACGACGCGGCACCGGCTGGTCGCCGATGGACCGGACCTGGTGTTCCACCTCGCCGGGATATTGGGCGGGGCGGCGGAAGCGGACTACGGCCTCGCACGGCGCGTCAACATCGATGCGACGCTGGCGCTGCTGGAAGCGCTCCGCGACGAACGCGCGCCGCCGCGGTTCGTCTTCGCAAGCTCGATCGCGGTGTTCGGCCCGCCTCTGCCGGCGACGATCGACGACGACACCATGCCGCTGCCGGAGATGGTCTACGGCGCGCAGAAACGCATGATCGAGATCGCGGTCGAGCAGTTCAGCGCGCGCGGCTGGATCGACGGGCTGGCGTTGCGACTGCCCGGCATCGTCGCGCGACCGGGCGCGGACATACGGCTCAAGTCGGCCTTTCTCA
>CAZZZX010000045.1:0-11747 GCA_964658585.1 uncultured Novosphingobium sp. | reverse complement strand
GGCTGGGAGTTTCCCGCATCATTCGAAATCTACGAGTTGGTGCCCCCGGAGAGCCTGCTCGACGACGAGCAGCAGCAGAGCCTGCTCTATTCGTCGGATCTGGAGCTCGGCGAGACGACCAAGCGCATTTTCGAGGCGTTCGAGCGGGCGAAGCCGACGCGCGTCGTGCTCGACAGTCTCTCGGAGATCCGACTACTTGCCCAGAGCTCGCTACGATATCGACGGCAAATTCTCGCTCTCAAACATTATTTTTCGCGGCATGCGGCGACCGTGCTGATGCTCGACGACCTCACCGCCGATGTCATGGACAAGACCGTTCACAGCGTCGCGCACGCGGTGATCCGGTTGGAAGAATTGTCACCTGACTATGGGGCGGAGCGGAGACGCCTTCGTGTTTTGAAGTATCGCGGTCGCCGCTACCGGGGTGGCTATCACGATTTCGTCATCGACACCGGGGGCATCCGGGCATTCCCGCGGCTGGTCTCGACCGAGCATCGCTCAAAGTTCACCCGCGAGACGATCGCGATCGACAATCCAGAGCTGAACGGCTTGATCGGCGGCGGGTTCGAACGCGGGGCAAGCACGCTCATCCTCGGCCCCGCCGGTACGGGCAAGTCGCTGCTGGTGCTGAGTTTCGTCAAATCCGCCATCGCGCGGGGCGAGCGGGCGGCGATGTTCATTTTCGACGAGGAACTCGGTCTACTGTTCGAGCGCGCCAAGGCGCTCGATATCGATCTCCAGCAGATGGTCGATACCGACAATCTGGTGATCGAGCAGATCGATGCAGCCGAGCTAACGCCGGGCGAGTTTTCGGAGCGCGTGCGCGTCTGCGTCGAGAAACATCAGGCGCGGACGGTCGTGATCGACAGCCTGAACGGCTATCAGGCCGCGATGCCAGAGGAGCAGGCTCTGATCCTCCACATGCACGAACTGCTGCAATATCTGAACCGGCAGGGCGTGATGACCTTCCTGACGGTCGCGCAGCATGGCCTGGTCGGCGACATGAAGTCACCGGTCGATGTCACCTATCTCGCTGATACGGTGATCCTGCTTCGATATTTCGAAGCGACGGGACGGGTCCGGCGGGCGATCTCGGTCGTTAAGAAGCGGACCGGTCACCATGAGGACACGATCCGCGAGTTCATGATCGGCAGCAGCGGCATCACCCTGGGTGAGCCACTGTCTGCCTTCCAGGGCGTATTGCGGGGCGTGCCGACATTGGTTGGCGATGGCGAACAATTGCTGGACGTAACGCAGGATTGAAACCGGTTGAATCGTACTTTTGCTGAAGGCGCGGTGATCCTGGCGCCAAGGGGTCGAGATGCGGCAATAGCGCAGGCCATGCTCGTTGAAGGTGGCCTGAAAGCTACGCCGACCAGCTCTTTAGCGGATTTTGTCCGGGAATTGCGGTCGGGCGCGGGCTTCGCGATTGTGACCGAAGAGGCCTTGCGGGGCGCCAACCTGCGCGAGCTTGCCGACGTCCTCAACGATCAGGCGGAATGGTCCGACTTGCCCTTCATCGTCCTGACCGAGCGTGGCGGCGGCCTGGAGCGCAACCCGGGTGCGGTGCGCTTGCTCGAGACGCTCGGCAACGTCACTTTTCTGGAACGGCCCTTCCATCCGACGACTTTGCTTTCGCTGGCGCGATCCGCGCGGCGGGCTCGCCTGCGTCAATACGAAGCCCGTAAACGGCTGGAGGACATCGATAAGGGGCAAGAGCGCCTGAGGCTGGCGCTCGCAGCAGGTGGGCTCGGCGCATGGATTGTCGACCTGAGAACGAACACGCTGCAAGTGGAGAACGCCGGCCGGGCGCAATTTGGGCGGCGTCCTGATGAGCCCTTCAGCTATGCCGACATGCTCGACGCTATCCATCCCGACGACCGCGCGAAGGAGGCGGCGGCGATGCAACGGGCCCTCGACACCGGCGAAGCCTATGATGTCGAGTATCGCTGCTTGTGGCCGGACGGATCGCTGCACTGGATCCAAGCTAATGGCCGGATCGAAACCGATATCCGCCACCGGCCAATCCGCTTGGTCGGCGTTCTTCATGAGATCACCCAGCGCCGACAGGTCGAGTTGCGCCAGGCTGCCTTGCTCCGGTTGAGCGATCGCCTGCGTGAGGCGGAAGACGCGGCGGCGATGTCCTTCTGCACAGCGGAGATATTGGCCACGACGCTCGGCGTCGGGCGCGCCGGTTACGGCATCATCGATCCCGTCGCCGAGACGATCACGATCGAACGCGACTGGTGCATGCCTGGGACAGACACGTTGGCCGGCGCGCTGCATTTCCGGGATTACGGCTCTTACATCGAAAACCTCAAACGCGGCGAGCTGGTCGCGATTGCCGATGCCCGTTTGGACGAGCGCACGGCGGCCAACGCCGCAGCACTTGAGGCGATCGACGCGAGAGCGGTGTTCAACATGCCGATCGTCGAAAAAGCGGGTTTCGTCGCCCTGCTTTTTCTCAATCACAAGGATGCGCGCAACTGGTCTGAAGATGACATAGCGTTCGTGCGCGACGTTGCGGATCGCACTCAGGCCGCGATTGAACGCCGCAAGGCCGAGGAAGCCTTGGCGGCGTTGGCCGAAACGCTTGAACGTCAGGTTGAAGAGCGAACCCGCGAACGCGATCGAACGTGGCAGAACTCGCAGGATCTGCTCGCGGTTATCTCCAGCGATGGCGTGTTCCTGGCGGTTAATCCGGCGTGGACGACGGTGCTGGGATGGACGTCACAGGAGGTGGTGGGTCAAAATCATATCGCATTCAGCCACGCTGACGACCGCGATGCCAGTGCCGAGGCACAGCGCCGCGCATTCGCGAGCCCGCTACGCCAATATGAGAACCGCGTGCGACATAAGGACGGATCATATCGTTGGGTCTCCTGGGTCGCGACGGCGGCGGACGACCGCATCTACGCCAGCGGCCGGCATATCACCGCCGAGCGCGAGGCTCGCCTGGAGCTCGAAGCAACCCAGGATCAGCTTCGCCAAGCTCAGAAGATGGAAGCGGTCGGACAGCTTACGGGCGGCTTGGCGCACGATTTCAATAATATGCTGACCGCGATCTCCGGCGGCCTCGAGCTGATGCAGATGCGGATTCGGCAGGGCCGAACCGACACGCTCGATCGCTACATCGACATGGCCCAGCAAGGCGCCAAACGCGCCGCGGCGCTAACCCATCGTCTGCTCGCTTTCTCACGCCGTCAGACCCTCGATCCCATGCCCACCAATATCAATCGGCTGACCGCCAGCTTGGATGACCTGCTGCGCCGTGCGGTCGGGCCAACGATTGAACTTGAGATCGTGGGCGCCGGCGGGCTGTGGGCGACCCTGATCGATCCAAACCAGCTTGAGAATGCGCTGCTCAATCTCTGCATCAATGCGCGCGACGCGATGCCCGATGGCGGCAGGATCACGATCGAGACCGCCAACAAATGGCTGGACAGAGCGGCTGCGAAGGAACGCGATCTGCCGCCTGGCCAATATGTCTCGCTGTGCGTCACCGATACGGGCACGGGCATGACGGTGGAGACGATCGAGCGCGCGTTCGATCCGTTCTACACGACCAAGCCGCTCGGCGAAGGAACTGGGCTCGGCCTGTCGATGATCTACGGCTTCGTCCGCCAATCCGGTGGACAGGTGCGGATCTATTCGGAGCTCGGGCAAGGGACGACGATGTGTCTTTATCTCCCTCGCTCGGATGTCGAAGACGACACGGATGCCATCAAGAGCATTCCCGTCGAAGTGCAGGCGTCGCCCGGTCATGAAACCGTCTTGATCGTCGACGACGAGCCAGCAGTCCGCGCCTTGGTCACCGATGTGCTCGAAGACCTTGGGTATAACGCGCTCGAAGCTGGCGATGGCCCGGCGGGACTCGCAATCCTAAAATCTAAAGCCCGGGTGGATTTGTTGGTCACCGATGTCGGCCTTCCCAAAGGCATGAACGGCCGACAGCTTGCCGACGCGGCACGGGTCGGGCGTCCAGATCTGAAGGTGTTGTTCATCACCGGCTACGCAGAAAATGCTGTGGTCGGAAACGGCCACCTCGATCCCGGGATGCATGTCCTGACAAAGCCGTTCGCTATGGATGCCTTGGCATCCCGCATACATGACTTAATCAACGGGTGATTGTGCGATCGCTGCCTGTTCATTTCAACTGAGATCAGTTCGCACTCTTGAGTGCGATGAAACCTTGCTGACCTGCTTTCGCGCGGTCTATTTTCGCAATAGCGTTTTCTCGGCGCCAATCGGTTACGAAAGGTTGGCGCACGAGCCCGTAGATTTGGCCGATATCGAATAGCATCGTCGGTCAGACAAGCCGCCTTCGCCATCCGAGTCCACCTGTGAGGCTATTGCATTCCGCCACTCGTCGCCACGCGGAGGGCGGCTCCTGTCCGAAGCGGCCGTTCAATGGGTTGCGAGACGGCCGAAACTGGTCGACTGCCGACACGCCTGCGATCGAAAAGCTGCCCATCGGGAACGCGCCAATCGTCGCCGTTCTCGAGCTAACTCGCGCTTTCTAATTAGCGACTGTCCGCTTCGGACCGCCGGTCTGTCAGCCCGTGCCGCTGCATCGCTTCCATCCGGATCGAAAAGCAAAGTCTGCCCTTCAACGCCCGGCCGACGACTTCGCGCCGGGGGCTTACGCCGGCGTCAGGCCAAGTCGATCCTCGTCGGTGTAAACTTGGAATCGGGAGAGGGTGACCGGACCGAAGGTGTTGGTCAACGCCACATCGGTGGCGTCTCGACCCCGCGCCATCAGGATGCGGCCGCGACGCGGATAATTGTGACGCGCGTCGAAGGTGTACCAGTGGCCATCGAGATACGCCTCCACCCAAGCCGAGAAATCCATATCCCCGACCAGCGCAGGCAGGTCCATGTCGCCCATATAGCCGGTGCAGTAGCGCGCCGGGATGTTCATGCAGCGGCACAGCGTGATGGCGAGATGGGCGTAGTCGCGGCAGACGCCGGTACGCTCCTCATGCGCGTCCCACGCGGTCTTGGTCGGGCGGGCTTTCTGATAATCGAATCGGATGCGCTCGTGCACATAGGTCATGATAGCCTGCACCATCGCCCAGCCGGGCGTTACCGATCCGAACGTGGCCCAGGCGGTTTCGGCCAGACGATCGGTCTCGCAATAGCGGCTGCCGAGCAGGTACATAATCGCCTCGTCGGGCAAATCCTCGACCGGCAGCTGACGCGCATCTGGCACGACGAGATCTGCCGCGAACGGGTCCTCGATCACGAAGCCGGTCGAGATGGTGATGCCGCCGACTGGGATGGTGAGACGCGTGCAGATATTCCCGAAGCTGTCGATATAGTCGTAGAGCGGCACGTCGGGGACGGACATGATCCGCTGCGCCGTCCTCAGATCCTTGTTGCGCGACGAATGGACGCTGAGGTTGGCGAGCATCGGCACGCGTTGGGTCGTCTCGAAACGTATGTCGTAGCCGGCACGGATCAGCATCGATCGGCGCTCGACGGGCCGGGCGCAGCGAAGCCGCGATCCGGATTCTCGTTCGCCAGCAGATCGTCGGCGCCGCCGAGTTCGGCCTGGCGGGCACTGGCTGCCTCGGCGCACTCGCGGACGCGGGTCTGCCGCTTCTCGCGATGCTCGGCCGCAATCCTTTCCTTGGCCCAGGCGGCAGCCGCATTGTTGGCGACCAGCCGGACGTTCTCCAACGAGGTATCCGCCGCTCGGCGGCGATGGAGATTCTCCTGCGTGCGGCACAGGGCGGATGACGGGATCATGGCATTTCCTTCCGGATGGGTGGGCAGCATCGACGACGGGCTAAGTTTAGCTTTTCGACGGCTGCTGGCCGCCCTTCACGGAAGGATTGGAGGCGTTCTGCTTGGGAGCCGTAGCCTTCTTCAGCTTGCGAATTTCCTTGCTGCCCTTGCGGTCGCTCTTGGCCATGTCTGTTCCTCGGGCGTTCGAGCCGGATGGCCAACGCTCTGATCCCGAACAGGAGCAGCCTTATCGTCGTGAACGTGCGCCAGCCTATTTGGTGGCGATGTCGGCTGCTTCAGCACGGAACTGCTCGCGGGCATAGGCGCGTGCGGTGGTGAGCGTCGGGAAGCTGCCTTCGAGGGTGTTGGCGGCGACGAGCGGATAGCCCTGCGAATTGAACCGAGTCGTCCGTACCGTAATACGGAACACGCCCTCCTCGTCCTTGAGGATCAGATAGGGGCGGACGGCTGTTCTGGGCATTCTGGTCTCCTGCTTCGTCGTGGTATCGATCCGATTGAAAATGGCGGCCCAGGGTGCCGCATCGGTTAAGCTAAGGACGATTTGTATTGGCGGACTCCGCTTTCGATACGATCCGCCAGTCGCCGCCAGGCGGCTTGATCATCTCGTCTCCGCAGCCGAGGCAGTTGGTCACGAACTGGCCATCGTCCCAGCGACAGTTGAGCAGATCGGCGCTGTGCCTTTCGAAAAGCCGGTGCAGGATCATTGCCGGGGTTCTCTGTTGTGCATCAACAAGCCGGAACCAGGTAACGGGACGGCATGAAGGTGAGGTTGCGTGTCAGCGCCGCGACCCGCGTCTCGTCGCCTGCTTCGATGGCATCCGCGATCGAGCACCAGATCGATGCGCTGAGCGAGCAACGTTGTTTGGTGACCGCCTGGCCTGCTTCGAGGGCTTCGCGCGCCGCGCGGGACGACCATTGGCGATAGAAGCGCTGCCGGGGATCGCCCTCGATCAACGTGATAGATCCATATGCATGACCCGCGTGAGGGGATGCCCAAGCACCCGCCCGAGATTTTCTTCGATGGTCATGCTGCGCCTCGTTTCTTTATCGCGGGCGCATAGTCCCGCCGTCACAAGGATGCTGGAGATGACTCCCGTGATGACCCTGCATAGCATGGTGTTAGCAAATTGTCGTCCGCTTCCTAGCGGCCGAAATGGCCGGACGATTTTCGTTCCGAGCCCAAGAATTTTATGGCTGGGCGCGGCGGCTGACCTCCCTCTTCGATGAAGGCAAGTTCCTAGACCTCACGCCAATGTATGCGATGCCCGCTGGCTGTCGATGTGCAGGCTGCCCTGAGCCTAGCCTTCTTCGTTATGCCGCTTACCTCATGTCGCCCTTGAGCGGTAAAGGGCGTCAACCTCACTCTCGCTGATGCGGCCGATCTGGCAGATGCCATCACAAGCACGTCCGCGTTAACGCTATCAGACCTAGGAGGGAGACATGATGACGCGCAGTGTCATGGCCGGCGAGGGGCTCGACAATATACCAGAAGCAATGTGCAATGGAGGATCTTCATCTCGGGCTGAAAGGTCGGAAAGAGGTTAGTCATCAGCCTAGCAGCTATGCGCCCAATTTCGGCCATTCGAGCTGGACTCTGTCGATCCTAAAAGCTGCCGGTCATTGATAGCGCCCTGATCGGCAGGTTTGGCGGATTATGGCCCGACCACTTTCGAGAAATTATCGGCGCAATTAGCCGTTCGTTCATAATTTCTTGCATAGCCATGTCAGCCGAAAATTACGATCTTTGCGTGGCTGCTGGATTAAGCGGGCACGGCAGGAAGAGGGAAACGGTGCAGGCGGGGCCGAGCCCACCAAGCTTGCCCGCGAAGCTATTTTCTAAACATGTTAAGGCGTATGTCGTCGTCAAAGAGGCCACCCTGCTTCCAGGACGAGATGAACTTTCGATCCTGCAACCAAGCCGCAAAAGCGCGGTTAACCTCGCTGCCCTCGATCCTGGGTGTCGCCCATCCCGGTCGGATGTCGGGCATCGGATCCGGCAGCAGCGTGAGCAGGTCCCTCACCTCAGCGTCCCCCAAGCGATCCTGGAACATGTTGAGTAGGGTAATCTGAGTCTCGAGGGGGCGGGAGCGCAGGACGACGGCACCGATCGCCTCCGCGTCCATATTCTGGGCGACGACGCCCGTGCGGGCGAGGATGCGGCCGACCAGAGCGGCCAGCGCGTGCGCCTCGTGCAGGACGGACAGGTCCATCGAGCGGATGATCCGGAGGCGGCTGTCATCCGTGATGTCAGTCTCGAGGAGCCGCTGCTTCAGGTCCTCGCTCACGTCCAGTTCGTCCTCGAGCTTGAAGAACTCGTCGATGTTGCCGGCAGCGAAAGCGGCTGCCAGCGGGACGTCGTTTTCGAGTTGCGCCAAGGCGCTGGCCGAGAAGGTCACGCGGTTGAATTCGACCAGAGCCTTGCGCTTTTCCGCGCCTAGGCCGTCCGGGAACGACTTGAACCGGGTCGGCAGGATCTTGAGGTAGGCTTCGTAAGCCTCGTGGCTCAAAGCGTCGTTCTCGACGACGAATTTGCGCAGGGGGAACGCGGCGTCCCCGGTCGGAAGCTCGTGCTGGCCGAGCGTTGCAATCGCGTGCGGTTGGTCGAGGAAGCACGTCAGGACATCCGGATCGAACTCCTCCTGCCCGATGAAGCGGAGGCAGTTCTCCCACGTCGGTTCGATCCTCCCCATCTCAACCACCGCGGCGCGATAGTCCGCGGGGACCTGCTCGATGTCGGGAAGGAGGGTCGTCTGACACTCGAGGAAGCGGAGGACGAGGTCGCGGTCCACGTCCGCGTGGGCCAGGACGCGCAGCATGGCGGGCGCGGCTTCGGACCGGTTGTCCGGCAGCTGGAGCAGGACGTGCTCCAGGTATTCGCCGAACTGGCCTTCGACCTTCGACAGCAGTGGTTCGCTTCCCGCTTCGAGCACGAGGGTGTAGTTGCTCTCGCGTGACCGTCCGTCGCCCTCGATGCCGAGGACGGCGTCGAACACAAATTCCAGGTTGCCGACGGAGAGTTCGTAGAGCCCGTTCTCATACACCATTCCGACGAACCCGGGATGAGGTTCCAGCTTGGACAGGTCCGCGACCTCGAAGTCGAGCGACTGAAGGCGCTCGGGGGCGATGTCGATCCCGAGCGCGAGGACGGCGGGCAGGTCCGACGCCAGGAAGTCCATCAGATCGGGATGTCCCTCGGCGAGCGTCCCCAACTGCCTGGATGGCAGGTGGCTCAGGATCCTGGCCACGTGGGTCGGGGCGGCCGGACTTGCCAGGATGCGCTGCACTAAGCCCTGCCAGCCGGACGCCAGCCTCGACAGCAGCGTCGGCACCGCGGTGCCGCTCGCGTAGTAGGCGACGAGGAACTTCTCGCACTCGTCAAAGTCGGACGCGATGTAGCCCATGAGACGCGACGTCTGGGCCGGGTAGGAGGGTAGATCGGCGAGCAGGCAGTCCACGATCCTTACGTTGAGGGCGTAGTCCCGGCCGAAGTCCTCGTCGCGCATCGCGAGGATGACCTCCTTGGCGTTGTCGATCTGGAAGTTCGGATCAGGGTTGCTGAAGCCGCGTATCCGGATCAGAAACTTGTTGTCGCTCGGTGACAGGCGGCCGGAGTGGAAGAGCGAGGTGTACTGGTAGTAGGTGTCGTCGAGGTGCCCCTCGAGCACCAGGAAGCGAGCCAGATCGGCATTGTCCCCGAATGCTCCGAACATGCCGTCGCGCAGTTCCGAGCTTTCCCTGAGAACCTCGTTGAACTTCATCATCCGGACGCGTGACAGCTTCGTCCTGAGTTCGGCGATCGCCTTGGCGACGCTGCTTCTGGAGGCGGCGGACCGGTCTTCGATCAGGGCCTTGCGCTCCGCAAACGTAACCGACCGTAACATTTCCATTACGTGTTGCGGTAGCCCGAGCGACGACCCTAAACGGCCTGCCTCGACAATGCGCGCTATGCCTCCAATGCCCGGCACCGTTGCGGCAGCCGCCTCGATCGCAGGAACCGCAAGCCGGGGGGTGGACAGCAGTGCCCGGCGCTCCTGTGCCAGGTCCAACCATCGTGCGGCGAGCACCGCGTGTGCTCTTTCGCTGAGCACACTAGAGCCGACATGGCGCAGCCACATAAACAGCTCTACCGAGGTCCGTAGAAGCTGCTCAGCATTCTGCTTGGCGTCCGACTGCAGCAACCGCAAGGCCGCAACTCCGGTCCGGAAGAACTCCGGCTCGCCGCTCCCGACGCTGTCGACTTCGGGGATCAGCGCATCGAGGCCGGGCGACATCTCGCTTGCCCGATAGGCCGCGATAACCGCCTCCTCGGACCGACCGTCGGCGAACAGCATGCCGAAAACGCCGGATGCCGCGGCGCGCGCAGCCAGCTGTTCCGCCTCCCGCCACTGCGCCGGCTCGATCATAGCGACGTTGGGTCCAATGGCATCCGCACCGCCGGCCCGCACGAACAGGCCGGAGAGCCATGCATAGCGCGGTAGCTGCGCCAGCACGGCATCGACATCTCCTCTTCCGATGCTCCTCTCCATCTGCGTTGCGGCGACGCCTACGGCCAGCTTCAGCTGGACACCATCGACGCGCTCTTGCTCGAGCAGGCGGCGCTCGGCGCCGACATCAGTGTCAGCGATCCCTTCAAGGCGCGCGAGCAGGTATAGTTCCTGATTGGGCTTGCGGGACTCCAGCTGCGCGGGATCTAACTTCGGTCGCAGCGTGGAGCACACGCCGGGGTTGGCGGTCGGATCCTCCGGGAACGACCGTCCCTCCAGAAATGCCGCGGCCCATTGTGTCACGTGCGTGATCGCGGCGCGCGCGAAGGCCGGCGTTCCATCGCTCGGGTCCCCGTCCGTGACGTCATCCAAAGCGCGCAGCAGGTCCACGACTGCCTCGGCGGCGCGCCCATCACGGACTTCCATCGCGGCAGCGTCCGTCAGCAGGCCGGGCCTCACACTCACCGCGAGGACGGCAGGCGGTTCGGATTTCGCCAGATCGTAAGCCTGATGGAAGAGCAAAGCGGATGTCCGGCGTCAGGTCTCGTGAGACAGATTGAGGGTTTCAGATATCCTTGCCGAACGCGCGCGCATCAAACGACAGACCATCCAGAATCGACGCTTGCAGCACCGCAAGCTCGCCGCTTAATATCAACCTCCCAGACGAGGTCGATCCTCCGCTAATCTACGCCACCGACTGTCTCAAATCATTCGACGACGCACAGGCTTAAGCGCAGACGCTCTTGTTTCCTTGTTTACGCCGTTCTCGACGACTAAGGAGGACGGTATGGGGATCGGGCTTTCGATCAGTCGCACGATTGTCGAGGCCAATAGAGGCACGCTGGTTGGGGAAAACTTGGTGAGTGGGGGCGCTAGGTTTAAGCTTACGCTGCCTGCCTGTGAAACGTAGCGCACATAGGGACACCGTTGACTACCTTGAGACCATCGGATCAGGTGATGCCTGCGAGAGTCGGCTGGTCCACGCTCTCCATGGGTTGGCTCCAACCGCGACAAAACCAAAAACGGGTGGACGTTTCGTAGGGGCGGCATGTACCTCGTCGTCTGCGGGCTGCGGAACGCCGGGCTCACCGGGCAGATCTCGATCCTGCTCGATCGCTTCGCCCAGGGCGGCATCTGGGGTGCCGCGATCGGGACCGGCCTGCTGACCGCCATACTCTCGTCGATGATGAACAACATGCCGACCGTGCTCGTCGGCGCGCTCTCGATCGACGGCAGTCATGCGACCGGCGTCGTTAAAGAAGTGATGATCTACGCCAATGTGATCGGCTGCGATATCGGCCCCAAGATCACCCCGATTGGCTCGCTGGCGACGTTGCTGTGACTGCACGTGCTGGGCAACAAGGGGATCAAGATCCGGTGGCGATATTACTTCAAGGTCGGCGTGATGATGACCTTCCCGGTCCTGCTCGTCACACTGGCTGCACTAGGAATCCGGCTGAGCCTCTTGTGAGCAAGGTGGTTATCAGCGCCAACTCACCATCCCACGCCCAC
>CAZZZX010000044.1:11587-11888 GCA_964658585.1 uncultured Novosphingobium sp. | reverse complement strand
GAACTCAAGTCGAGCCGCGGCCCCGGGCCGATCGCGGCGGATCATCTGCTGTTCGCGGTCGCCCGCTCCGCGCGGCGCCGCTAGGCCCGATCAGATCCGTTCGCCGCTCAGCCGCTGGCAGATCATGTCGAGCTGGTCGAGCGACGAATAGCGCAGCGTCACCGCCCCGCCCTCGCCGTCATGCACGATCTCGACCGAGAGACCGAGCATGTCGCCGAGCTGGCGCTGGAGCGCGGCGATGTCCGCATCGGGGCTGGCGGGCGCCGCAGCCGCAGCACGCGCGCGCCGGCCAGGGTCGCGC